>CALLLY010000201.1 GCA_938008205.1 uncultured Granulosicoccaceae bacterium | reverse complement strand
TACAAAGCGTTGCGTTTGGGAATGTTTTTGCGGTGGTTCTATGGTAATTTGTGTCTCGAAAAAAAGGGCGCCGAGGGACGCCCTGAGTTTTCACGCACATTTTATTATTATTAGTATTACCAGTCGTGGCGATACATCACGCCACCTTCTATCGACGAATCCAGACCCGCTATATCTGGATCGACAGAAGAGAGTTCCAGCGCAACGCGTGAGCGCTGGCTGAGATCATGTTGGTAGCCAACGGCTACCCCGAGCGGCTGATTAGCCGCCGCCTCGTTATCGGCGGTCGTGACCACCGCGAGGAAAGAATTTGCTCCGGTTACGTAAGATGCTCGCAACTTTATACCGGTTGTTTCTTCGGTGTTATCACCGAACTGGGCGTCGTCCTGTGCCACCGCAAATGACAGCGTCACCGGACCCGCGTCGTAACTGATACGGGCACCATACAAACTGCCGCCGCCCTGGTATCCGTTGGTTCCGCCGTCTCTTTCTATCAGTGCAGCATTGACGGTAATCCCGCCGGCTGTGTAGCCGAGTGCTAACTGCATTTCATCAAGCAAGCCGCTATTAGCTGCATCTCCGGTAATCGGATCAGCGTCACCCTTGCCAACGATGACTGCGTCCGCTTCAACTGACAGCTGACCAATTCTGCCGGCATACTTCACCGTATTACCGTTGCGCCCAGTGCCGTTCTGCCAATTGCCCTCACTGACGAAGTTAGTGTCACTGCCACCGACGTAGGTGTCCCAGGCGGACCACTGCGACCCGACCGACAAAATGCCGAAGTTGCCGCTCACGCCCACGTAACCGAGCCGCACACCAGCGTCAGCGTTCTGCTCGCTCGCATCGACACCCAGCTCTATTAAACCGAAGCCGGTAAACTCGCCGAAGGACTGATTGCCCTGAAACCCGACTCGAGAGCCTTGATCGACAAATCCAATGTCGTCGCTGTCACCAGCACTCGACCCTGATTCTGTGAACACAATCGATTGCCTCAGCGATGCATAAAGACTCGACTCGACTGCGAGGACTTGCGATGAGCAAGTCACTGCAAGCAGCGCGGTCGGTAATATGTATCGAGAGGGTTGCATTTGATGTGTGTGTCGCTGGGCTACGTGCTGAAGTTGCGATCACTTTATCAATATAATTGGCATAAATACAACATAAGTTGCTTTGTTGGTTTTTTGTATTTTTATTACAACAATGCGCTTAAGAAGAATGTTTAAGCTTTAAATTTCATAAACTTATCTAAAAAAGAATCAATTGACTGTCGCATTATTGCTCACACAAGTTGCGGTTGTGTAACACAAATGAAACATTAAATTGAAAACTATCGACTACGGAGATATTTTTAAACAGCGCTGATTTTGTCAATCAATGGACGGATTTCTATCACCCCGGCCACTAACTTAACCTGCAATGCCTGTTCGCTTCCGGGAACGTCAGAGACCTTCGCCCGGCTGAGCGTCACGCCTGCTATCGACACCTTTTTTGCATCGAAACCCGTACAGAAAATTCTGGCATCCCGGTTACCCTGCATCCCGCATAAGGCAGTTCCACGAAGCACCCCGTAAACATGGATATTTCCGTCGGCAATCAGCTCGTTGTCTGCACCACATTCGCCGACGATAACTAAATCTGCATCCGGTGCGTAGCAGCGCTGACCCGCCCGCAATGGACGCTCAACGAATAGTGTTTTGCCGGGTTTACCGACAATAAGATCCGGCTCGGCTACCTGCTCTACTTCAGGCGCTATGGCCTGCGGCGAATTGTGCTCAACCACCGGCACCCCCAACACCTGCAGTTGCTCGCTTAACTTTTCCGGCAATCCCCGCACCGCCACCGGTAGCAGTTGCTGCTGCCGAACAACCTTAAAGAGCGCTTTGAAGTTATAAGAGGGACTGACAGGCACCTGCGAGAAATCGACAATAACCGGCGTGTTGGCAAAAAAATTGGGCGCCTGCTGAACCCTGGCATGCAGGCTCCTGGCTACCGTTGCAAGATCAGAACTATGCAAAACCAGCGACATCAGGGTGTACATGTTTCCCCTGACTTCTATAGCGTTGTCTGTTTGGGGCATCGTCAGTCGATGTAGATCGAAGTTTTAGAGAGTTACCATTGCAGTAACCCGGTGTTGCGGTGCCGGTACAAACTTCACCGGCACCTTCGATGGCTTATGTTCGAGAAGTCACTTCAAGCAAGTGGTAACCGAACTGTGTTTTAACCGGCCCATGAACCTCTCCGACCGCATCGTTAAACACCACCTGGTCAAATTCCTTGACCATCATGCCAGGGCCGAACGACCCTAAATCACCACCGGATTTGCCGGAAGGACAACTTGAATGCTCAGCGGCAAGTGCGGCGAAGTCTCCGCCATCGGCGATTTGTTGTTTCAGATCAAGACACTTTTCTTCAGTATCCACAAGAATGTGACGTGCAGTTGCTTCTGCCATGGTGATAACCTTTAAGTTTTAGTGAGTGTTTACAGATAGCCAGAACGATTGTTTGCAGCCTGCGGGCTATGACATTCCCGGCTTCCAGACGCCGGATGCCTGCTGCGCCTGATCGCTTTTCTGACGCTGTACGTCGGATGCAACATGGTTGGCAAAAGCCATCAGCTCCTCGAGGATTTCCTGCTTCTGTTGATCAGGCATCTCTTCCTGACCGAGGAGAAAACCGATAACGGCGCTCAAATATTGTGAGGCTACGCCCGGATCCGAGGCGGCTGGATCGTGTTCAGAAATAATGTCCCGAACATCTTTGATGAGCTTTCCGCTCAGTTGAAGCTGCGACATGAGTTGTTGCCTTATTAAACTTGCGCCATGATACCAGAATCATTTGCACGAAACGTACGCCTGACAGCCCGCATGGCAAGCACCTGCGTTGCGATCACGCGCTGTAAAAACACTCATGGGCGTGCGCCAAACCGACTACCGGGACAATCATGTCAACGACAAAAGAAACCATTGAACGAAAAATCCATGACGGATTGCAGGCAACGCATCTTGATGTAACCAACGAAAGCCACATGCACAATGTGCCGGATGGTTCAGAATCTCATTTTCGCGTGATTGTTGTAAGCGACGCGTTTAACGATACCGCATTGCTCGGCAGGCACCGCAAAGTCAACGCACTGTTGAAAGAGGAGCTGGCAGGGAAAATCCACGCACTGGCTTTACATACTTTTACACCGGATGAATGGTTATCCCGAGGTGAATCAGCCGAGGCTTCTCCGCAATGCCTCGGTGGCTCCAAAAAGTAACGAGTCCATTCAACCGAGCGGCAGAACATCCTGCATGCGGGTTTTAAGACGTGTTAGCACCCGGCTTTTCAATCGCCACTCAGAAACTGTGGCATTAAATAAAACCCCTTTCACATAGTCGCGAGTTTCGTCATACGGGATGGTTTCAACCCAGATGTCAGCCGCCAGCGATGTATCGGAAATCCACCTCGATACCCGACTTGGACCGGCATTGTAAGCCGCTGCTGCAAGCACCACATTGCCGTCAAATCGACGCATCACAGAATCGAGGTACGATGCCCCCAAACGAATACTGGTTTCGGCATCGATCAGTTTCCAGGGTGAGGCAATACCGATTTTTTTGGCTACCTCTTTGGCTGTTGCCGGCATCAATTGCATCAAACCCGTCGCCCCGGCTGGTGACCGGACATCTGCGATGTATCCACTTTCCTGGCGCATGACGCCATACAGCAAGGCCTCGTTAACGGCACTTCCCGCTGCCACCGACTCAATATAATTCTTATGCGGCATGGGAAACAGATACGGCAGGGCAGTTTTATGATCAGTTTTTTTCATACTGGCAAAGGCACGGTCGTGCCAGCCCAGCGACAACGCATAGTCTGCCGCAGCAATAAGCTTTGCTTCACTGGCACCTTTAAGAGCAAGATTCCAGGCTCGCCGCCCTTCCCAGGGAATATCTACGCGGAAAAACTCGACAGCGCGGGCAATCAATGGATCAGACAACAGCGACTCACGAGCCTTGGGATCGACCACAACATTGGCGTTACCGATGTTGTAGTCCACCGATAATTTGTCGGCAGCCAGAAACCCGTAGTATTCAAATTTGTTTGCTAACGATTTGTAAATATCATTCGCTTGTTGCTGTGACCCTAGTGCCTGCAATGCTCTTGCGCGCCAGTATTGCCACCTTGTGCTGGCTTGTTCTTTGGATGCAAGTGCATCCAGAGCATCGAGAACCGATTGCCAGTCGCCGGAACGCAGCGCCATTCGCACCCGCCAATACCGCACATCCCGGTTTACCCCACTGGCTCGCTGCAGCAATGATTGCGCTTCGGGCAATACCCGCTTTGCTGCCAGCACCGCATGTTTGCCGATGGCATGATCCAGTTCTTTTTCGTTGTAGCCGAAGGCGTTTCCATTACGCCGCCAAAACTCGGTAGCTGCCGGAAGATCTTCACGCATCCAGCGTCGCAACAGATAGGTAACCAGCTTCTGGTGGTGCGACATGTTGCCGTTAACCGACGCAAATTTAAGCAGCTCGTCCGGCTTATCAATGTTATCAAGCCAAGTCTTGATAATGCGCTTATCTCGTGAGCTGTAAAACCTCAGCAGCGCCTCTACCTGATTTTTTTTACCGCTGGTTAACAGCGCTACCGTTCGTTGCCAAAGGGCGGCAGTTGGTACATCACCAGCGCGTTTGATCAGCGTAGTAAAAGCGCTATCACAATTTTTTGTATGCTTGTCCGGCTGAACCCAGAGTTCACTGGCTATCGTATCGAATTTCTTTAACGTGCCGCTTTCCACCCTTGAATAAAGATCGTCACAGGGATGGTAAGGTGCATTGGTAACAGCGGCTACCGTTGCATAACCATTCCAGTTGTCACTTTGAGCCAGCCGATTCTTCAACACCCCCAGCAGGCGCCGATGAGAACGCTTGTCATCATAGGCTTTACTAAACGCCGTGACTTTATCCAACAACACAAGCGGCTGTTCAGCAGCTTCAATCTGCTGCCGCAGTATCAGATACTCGAAGTGAGATTGAAGCGGATAGCCAGACAGCACATCACGCTTTTCCAGCGCTGCGGAGACACTACCGGCGGCAAGCATTTCGCGCCCTTCCACAAAGTGCGCACGCTGAGTTGCCAATGGAGTGCTGGCGGCAGCGGCCATAGCACTTAACAAAACACTGCCAGTGGTTATCACCACAACGGCAACACCTTTACAGCATGCATTCCCTGCACATCTGAACGAGTTGAATACAGCTCTGATTATCATTATGGCAAACTCGATATGGCCGCAAGATGATACTACGGTCGTGCCGGGATGTCGTGATGCTTTTCATTGCAATCACCCTTAACCTGACCACAGATACAAAGGCTGGTGGCCGTTGTAAATTTCGGACGGTGTAGCGCCGGCACAGAGCCTTGACCCAGATGTTTGGCAGCCGCTTTCCGAAAGGAAACTGCGACGGATACTGAAGCATTCTTCTGACAATCTATTGGCGTGCGTAATGCACTGTTTATCGCTACCAATCCCTGTTGCAGCGGATAAAATCCCTATGTGACTGAGTTTTCGCTGAAATCGCATCACACTTCGGAAATATTGTCGTTTTCCAGAAACCGAAAGTCGCCCGCCAATCATGAAGTGCTATTCCGAAACCTGCTCTTGCCCTAGACTCCGTCCACTGTTTTCTTTTCCTGAATCGTGGTATCAAGCACGCATTCCTCAAGTCGCTATAACAAGAGCTAACACAGGGTATACCGATGGCTGAAGACGAATTCGACGACGAAGAAGAGATCATCCTCTCCGAGCTTGACGACGATGAACTTGTAGAGCAGATGCACGATGACCTGTACAACGGTCTGCGTGAGGAGATCGTAGAGGGAACCAATATCCTGCTTGAACGCAAGTGGACTCCTGACAAGGTATTGAACGACGCCCTGGTTGAGGGTATGCGGATCGTCGGTATCGACTTCCGCGACGGTATTTTGTTTGTACCGGAAGTACTCATGGCAGCCAATGCAATGAAGGGCGGTATGGAAATACTGCGACCACTTCTGGCTGAGACCGGCGCTGAGACGATCGGCAAAATGGTCATCGGCACGGTTAAGGGCGACATCCACGACATCGGCAAGAATCTGGTCTCGATGATGATGGAAGGAGCAGGCTTCGAGGTTATCGATATGGGTATTAACAACCCGGTTGAAGACTACCTGGCTGCTCTGGAAGAGCATCAGCCGGATATCCTCGGTATGTCTGCCCTGCTCACTACCACCATGCCATACATGAAGGTGGTTATCGACACACTGCAGGAACAAGGTCTGCGCGACAAATATATTGTCCTGGTTGGTGGCGCACCACTAAACGAAGAGTTCAGTGATGCCATCGGAGCGGACGCCTACTGTCGTGATGCCGCCGTTGCAGTGGAAACCGCAGGCCAGCTGATAGCCGAGAGGCGCGCAGCAGCCAGCTAAAAGTTTTGCGAGGGTGCTGACACCCTCGCTTTCAAGAGGTAAGCAAGATGCCAACTCGACCCGCGCTTGTTATTGCCTGTGGAGCTCTTGCCAGAGAGATCACCACACTCGTCGAGAACAACCAGTGGCATCATCTGCGCGTGCAGTGCATCCCCGCCAAGATCCACAACACCCCCCAACTCATTCCTGACGCAGTGCGCAAAATTATTCATGCGGCGCGTGACAACTATTCCGAAATATTTGTCGCCTTTGCCGACTGCGGCACCGGCGGCTTACTGGACACCGTGCTGGAGGAAGAGCAAGTCGAAAGACTTCCCGGTGCGCACTGCTACGAGTTTTTTGCCGGTAGCGAGGTATTTGCCGCAATGACAGAAGAAGAACTGGGTACCTTCTATCTCACCGATTTTCTTGCCAGACATTTTGATCGACTTATTCTTAAGGAACTCGGCATACTCGATCACCCGCAGTTGCGCGACATGTACTTTGCTAATTACAAGAAACTTGTCTACCTGGCGCAATCAGACAACCCTAAACTGACTGAACTGGCGCAGGATGCGGCTCGTAAATTAAATCTTGAATACGAATATCGCCGCACCGACTACGGTGATCTGGAAACCGGGTTAACCCGCTTTAACGAAAGTATTGTGCAATGGCAAAACTGATCATTACCTACTGGCGTGATATCCCCGCGCAAGTCACTGCCAAGGCAGGCCGTAAGACCGCAAAGATTCAGCTGACTGATCGTTTTCAGGAAGCAATCGATATGGCTGCAATGCGCGCCGGCAAGGAAGGCACGGATGCTTATCTTGAGGACTGGCGCCGCGAACAAAGCGAATGCTCAGACGATATTCAAGCAGTTGTGAAAGAGCATGCTCAGGCACTGGAAGATAAATTTACTACGGAACTATTGCAAAGCGTAGTAAAGAACCAGGGCAATATCGATTCAGCAGACCAGTAACCATGTACCGTGTCAGACATTGGTCTATCAGAAACTCACGGGTACTGGAAAAGTTTTACAACGGCTTTGAAAAACTGATCGTGGCACTGCATCCGTTGTGGAACCTTATCGGCTATGAACGACTGGATAAACCCGTTGCCGCTACCGAGAAGCTCGTAAAAGGCGTGTTGTTCGACTGCCAGATGTGTGGCCAGTGCGCGCTGAGCTCAACCGGCATGTCATGCCCGATGAATTGCCCTAAAACACTTCGCAACGGACCGTGCGGCGGTGTGCGAAGCAATGGCAATTGCGAGGTTATTCCCGAGATGAAATGCGTGTGGGTAGCGGCGTGGGAAGGTAGTCAACAAATGAACAACCGTGAAGCGATCAGTGTGGTGCAGTTTCCGGTAGACCACCAGCTCAAAGGCAAGTCTTCATGGCTACGTGTGGCGAGAGAAAAAAATGACGCGCAACCAGCTACCCACTGATCCATCGCCTTCAAACAGTGCACACTAGCGATGGAAAATCGAAACGTCGATCTTTCGCCTGCAGAGCTGCTGCCAATTTTACCGGGCCACAATTCACCCGGTCGCTTTGAACGGGTTTTGCGTGCAGGTAAATTTGCCGTTACCACCGAGTTGGCGCCACCCGATTCAGCAGACCCTGCACAGGTGTACGAACGTGCCAGCGTTTTTGATGGCTATGTTGATGCAATAAACGCCACTGACGGTAGTGGTGCGCATTGCCATATGTCGAGTATTGCCGTTTGTGGCTTGCTTACACGGGCGGGTTATTCACCGATCATGCAAATTTCCTGTCGTGACCGAAATCGTATTGCTATGCAGGGCGAGATTCTGGGCGCGAGTGCCATGGGCGTGTCAAACATATTGTGCCTGACCGGCGACGGTGTGCAGGCTGGTGACCACCCACAGGCTAAACCTGTGTTCGACCTCGATTGCATGTCGCTGTTGAGCATTGGAAAAAAGATGCGTGATCAGGGCATCTTTGAAAGCGGCCGTAAGCTCGATCATGCACCACCGGTATTTTTCGGAGCAGCAGCCAATCCCTTTGCTCCCCCGTACGACTGGCGCCCTTTAAGACTGGCTAAGAAAGTTGAAGCCGGTGCACAGTTTGTTCAAACACAATACTGCTACGACATTGAGCTGCTGCAGAACTATATGCGTCGGGTTCGTGAACTTAATCTGCACAAGCGCGTGTATATTCTGGTCGGTGTAGGGCCGCTGGCTTCAGCAAAAACAGCAACCTGGATTCGCAACAACGTACCGGGAGTTCATATTCCCGATCACATTATCAAAAGACTTGCGGGTGCAGAAAATCAACGTGCTGAAGGCATTAACCTTTGTATAGAGCTAATCCAGCAAATACGTGAAATCGAAGGGGTGGCCGGTTGCCACATCATGGCGTATCGACAAGAACAAGCGGTACCCGAGATTGTCGAGCGCTCCGGCATCCTTGCAGAGCGCAATAAACAAAAGCGCACACGCAACCGCAGCTTTTAGCACCATTCACCAGGATTTATCAGGAATAAAGCAATGACAGAGACGGTTATCGGGTCTGCGACTCGCGAACATATCATCGGATTTAATAAGCCATTCACCATGATTGGCGAACGCATTAACCCGACCGGTCGTAAATTACTGGCTGAAGAAATGAAGAACGGTGACTTCAGCCGCGTTGAAGCCGACGCACTTGCACAGATAGAAGCCGGCGCTCACATGCTCGATATCAACGCCGGTATCCCACTCGCTGATGAACCCGCACTACTCGCGCAGGCGATTGAACTGGTACAAGGCTTGAGCGATATTCCAATCTGTATCGACTCTTCGATTGTGGAAGCACTGGAACGTGGTCTGGAAGTCTATAAAGGCCGCGCGTTACTCAACTCCGTAACCGGTGAGCCTGAACGACTGGAGCAGGTTCTGCCACTGGTCAAGAAATACGATGCCGCCGTCGTTGCCATTTCCAATGACGAAACCGGCATCTCTGAAGACCCGGATGTACGTTTTGCCGTTGCTAAAAAGATTGTTGAACATGCAGCAGACTACGGGATCAAACCTTGTGACATTGTGATTGATCCACTGGTCATGCCTATTGGTGCCATTGGACAGGCTGGCAGACAGGTATTCGACATTGTTGGACGTATTCAAAAAGAGCTTAAATGCAACACGACTTGTGGGGCTTCAAACATAAGCTTCGGGCTACCGAATCGTGGCGGCATTAACAGTGCATTTCTTACCATGGCTATTTCGCACGGCATGACCTCCGCAATTACCAACCCCTGCCACAAAGAAGTCATGGATGCTGTTATGGGGGCTGATGTATTAATGGGCCACGATCAGGATTGCCTGCGCTGGATCGAAAAGTATCGCGAGCCACCTGCTGAAGGTGTTGGCCGGGGTCGCCGGGTATCCAAACGACGACGCCCCTCTAAATAGTGTTTAGCTGAAATACATTGAGCGCACCGGAACAGCGATGGTTGTTCCACCAACACTGAAACATAACCATGACAACAGATGCAAAAGTAGTCTTTACCCCCAGCGGTCGTCGTGGACGATTTCCGATCGGTACTCCAGTGCTGGAAGCAGCGCGATCACTGGGGGTCGATATAGATTCTGTGTGCGGTGGCCGTGCTATTTGCGGCCGGTGTCAGGTGCTCTGTGCTGAGGGTGATTTTCCGAAGCATGAGATTGTTTCTGAAGCGGGTCACCTATCTTCGTTTACCAAGACTGAAGAGCGCTGGGAAAGAGTTAAAAAGAAATCTCTCGATGGACGCCGGCTGGGTTGTCAGGCGCGAATCGAAGGTGATGTCGTTATCGATGTCCCACCGGACAGTCAGGTTCACCGGCAGGTTATTCGCAAAGGTGCAGACCTTCTGGATATCGAGCTCAACCCGCTCGTGCATCTGTACTATGTTGAGGTGCAGGAACCCGACATGCACTCTCCTACCGGCGATTTACAGCGACTGAAAGCCGCCCTTGAGTACGAATGGCGACTGGAAAATCTGCACTGTGAGTTTTCAGTGATTCCAAAACTTCAGCGCATTCTTCGCGAAGGAGACTGGAAAGTCACTGTTGCGGTTGCAGACGGAGGCAATATCATCGCGGTGTGGCCGGGCTTTAAAGAACAGGTGCTGGGGCTGGCTGTTGATGTCGGCTCTACCACGGTAGCGGCACATTTATGCAATTTGATGACGGGTGATGTGCTCGCTTCCAACGGATTAATGAATCCGCAAATTCGCTTTGGTGAAGATTTAATGAGCCGGGTTTCGTACGTGATGATGAACCCGGGTGGCGACGTGGAAATGACTAAAGTCATCAGACAAGCCATCAGTGAACTGGTGTCAGCCTGTACTGAAGAGATTGGCGCAGCACCGGAGGACGTGCTCGCTGTAACACTGGTGGCCAATCCGGTCATGCATCACCTGCTACTGGGTATAGACCCGATAGAACTGGGCGGTGCACCGTTTGCACTGGCCACTGACGAAGCAACTCGATGTCGCGGCGTCGAACTCGACTTAAACACGCACGCCAATGCTCAGGTCTATCTGTTGCCCTGTATTGCCGGGCACGTGGGTGCTGACACTGCCGGAGTCGTTCTTGCCGAGCGACCGGATACCATGGAAGAACTGACGCTGCTGGTCGATGTAGGCACCAATGCCGAGATTGTTCTGGGTAACCGCCATCGTATGCTTGCATGCTCAAGCCCGACCGGCCCGGCCTTTGAAGGCGCGCAGATCAGTGGTGGACAACGCGCAGCACCCGGCGCCATAGAACGGGTAAGAATTGATCGTGATACTCTGGAACCAAGGTTCAGCGTGATTGGCAATGACACCTGGTCCGACAATCCCGACTTTGTTACCGCAGACACCGGGGTTACCGGCATCTGTGGCAGTGGCATCATTGAAGTCATTGCAGAGATGTTTCTCGCGGGAATTATCGACACTGATGGCGTGATAAACGGTGCACTGTCAGAACGATCTGAACGTGTAATAGCAGATGGCCGGACTTTCTCTTACGTTTTGCACGACGGCGATGTCAGCATCATTATCACGCAAAACGATGTACGCCAGATCCAACTGGCAAAAGCGGCTCTATATGCAGGTGTTCGACTGTTAATGGATCGACTGGAAGTCGACACTGTCGATCGAATCAGACTTGCGGGTGCATTCGGCAGCCACATTGACGTCAAGTACGCCATGGTGCTTGGGCTGATCCCTGACTGCGACCTGAAAAACGTATCATCGGCCGGTAATGCCGCAGGCTCAGGCGCGCGCATCGCGTTGTTAAATAAAAACGCCAGAGAAGATATTCAGACGCTGGTAAATCAGGTTGAAAAAGTAGAAACGGCTGTCGAGCAGAAATTCCAGGATCACTTTGTCGAAGCGATGGGCATTCCACACAAGACCGCTACTTTTCCCAGACTGAGCGAGGAGATTACTCTGCCCGCACCGTCATCTGCCAATAGTGTCAGCGACTCAAATGGTAGACGTTCCAGACGCCGCAGGCGCAGAAGCTGAACAGATGGTGGTTCGGCGTAAGGTGGCTACCTTACCGCCTTTAGTGACTTTTGCAGCACCAGACACCACACCCGACTGACCGGCAGCACGTCGCCGCTCATCGCGCGGTGGCAGACCAAACGTATCGCGATAACATTTGCTAAAGTGCGGTGCACTGATAAAGCCACAGGCCAGTGCAATATCAACAATAGGCATACTGGTTTGCAACAACAGTTGCCGTGCACGTTCGAGTCGAAGTTCAAGATAATATCTGGTGGGTACGCATTGCAGATAACGCTGGAATAATCGCTCCAGTTGTCTTCTCGACAAACCGACATGAAAAGACAACTCATCAAGCGTCATCGGCTCTTCAATGTTGGCCTCCATCAGTGCCACAGCTTCTGCCAGCTTGGGCTGATTTGTGCCAATTCGCTGAGTTAGCGGCACGCGCTGTCGGTCATGCTTATCGCGTATGCGATCACACATAAACTGCTCGGTAATCGCAGAAGCCAGATCCGCCCCATGCGCGTTGCGTATCTCGTGCAAAAACATATCGAGGGGCGCGGTACCACCGGCACTGGTGTAACGGTCGTTGTCGATTTCAAACAATTCCGGCGAGATCACCAACTGCGGAAATTCTTCGCGAGCGCTTGCCATGTTTTCCCAATGAATAGTGCAGCGGTAGCCATCGAGAGCGTCTGCTTTCGCAAGTAAGTAGGTGCCCGTGCAAACTGCACCCATCACGACGTCTTTCTTCGAAGTCGCACGCAACCAGGAGATGACCGCAGCGTCGGAATGATTTTGGACCTGGTTACCTGAGCAAACAAACACAGCATCAAAATGACCGGCCTGATCGATGGTCCGGTCAGCGGCAATGGACAGCCCGTTACTGGCGACAACAGGCTCACTGTTAACACTCAGGGTGACCCAGTTGTAGAGTGTTTCCCCGGCCAGCTGATTCGCCATTCGCAGAGGTTCAACAGATGAGGAAAACGCCAGCATTGAAAAGTTTGGCACCAACAAAAAACCGACAGTGACGGGTGAGCCCGCGTGTTTCGACTTGATCATATATCCTCGAATCCATCAAACAAGTTGATTGAAGCAAACTACAAGTCTGCCAACCCGTGGCCGGAGTCGCTTGATGGGTTTTCAAGGTCAAAATTGCTGACGTCGCAATTTAGTAAATCTGATAACTTGAATCCCGCTTTCCCGCGTAACTCCGCCCTTTGTTGGGCGACGATAATGTACCGATTGCGACATCCTCCATGAGTGCCAGTTGAATTTACAATCAGGTACCAGCGGCTTTAACTAGGCAATTCGCTCATGTAATCTCACATGACATCACCTTAAGCCTCTGTATTTACACACCTAAACATCGAAAGCGCGAACATCATCAATTTACAACGCTATAGCGTCTTTTTGTGACATAAGCCCTCTGATTGGACGCAAATCCGTCCAATCCCGGCTCGGTAAGAAAGGAAAAAGCGCTGAACATTAATGATTTGAATCAGGAAAAGAGCCCTTTCGCTGATCAATGTAGGCAATCAGCGCTTCATCGATTGCTTCATCGATGGGAGGTGGCTCATAGGCGGCCAGGGATTCTTTCATGCGTCGATTCGCTCTCTGCGCTGCATCCATTGCCCCTTCCGACTCCCATTGTTCAAAGCTATTGCTGTCAGAAATACTGGACACATAGAACGCCGATTCAAAATTGTTTTGCGTATGAGTGCAGCCCAGAAAATGCGCACCGGGCCCGACCTCTCGCAACGCATCCATGGCCTGTCCGTTCTCACTGGTGTCGATCCCGCGCCCAAACACTTCCAGCATGCCCGCCTGATCAGCATCCATCATGAACTTTTCGTAGCTCATTACTAACCCGCCTTCCAGCCAGCCGGCTGTGTGCAACATTAAATTCACACCGGCAAGCATCGCCGATTGCAACGTGTTTGCAGACTCATAGGCCGCCTGGGCATCAGGCAGTTTGGACGCATTGAGACCCCCTCCTGAACGAAACGGCACACCGAGCCGGCGCGCCAGTTCTGCGGCAATATAAAGCACCGAAGAAGGTTCAGGCGTGCCGAACGTTGGTGCACCCGACTGCATTGATACACTGCTGGCGAAAGTACCAAACACCACCGGGGCTCCGGGCCTGACCAACTGCACAAAAGCCATACCGGCAAGTGCCTCGGCGAGAATTTGTGTGACGGTACCTACGACAGTCACCGGCGACATGGCACCGGCAAGAATAAACGGCGATACCACGGTTGCCTGATTCGCGGCCGCATAGACTTCCGCGGCACCCAGCATGGTGTCATCAAACGTCATTGGCGAGTTGGCATTGATCAGATTGATCACGACTGTTTTCTCAATACCGGTGTCATCCAGATAGGCATCGCCAAACAGAATTTTAGACATCTCCACCGTGTCGGAGGCACGCTCAGCTGCAGTAACCGACCCCATGTAAGGTTTATCGCTATACCGCATATGGGCGTACACCATATCGAAGTGGCGTTTGTTAACCGGTAAATCCACAGGCTCACAGACGGTGCCACCTGAGTGATGCAACGCCGGACTCATGTACGCGAGCTTGACGAAATTACGGAAATCTTCAATGTTCGCGTAGCGTCGGCCCTGTTCAATGTCGCGCACAAACGGCGACCCGTAAGCTGGCACCAGTACGGTGTTGTTACCGCCTATCTTTACACTGCGAGCCGGATTTCGAGCGTGTTGCACAAACTCTTTCGGAGCGCTGTCGCGAATAATTTTTCTGCATAAACCGCGAGGAAAGCGGACGCGTTCGCCATCGATGTCGGCACCGGCGTCTTTAAACAGCTCGAGGGCGCGGGGAAAATCCCTGAACTCAATACCGATTTCTTCGAGCACCGTGTCCGCGTTGTGCTCAATGAGCTCAAGCTGCTCAAGAGTCGCTGGACAGTATGTGGGAACTTTGCGAGTGATATAAGCCGGCGCATTGCTTTTAGATTTCGCTCTGGCTGCTCGTTTCGCCTCGCGCCCACCTGATCGTTTTCTTCTGGTACCTGCCACGTTAACTCTCGATCTATTACTTTCGGATGACTATTAGTATTGGCTCATTACTGATTCTCGGCTGTGGAACGAACGACGGTCTGCTTCAAGACCGCGCCAATATTCGGGGGCAGTCACACAGACGTGTCAAAAGTTTGCAGTTTATGATCGCATCCACATCCGCCAAACCGTTGTTTTTGTTATACTTTACACAACGAAGAAAAAACCGGTCTCAGCCTGATATGGGCCCGAGGATAACTCAACCGGTACAAACGCTAAGTTATTACGAGTACCAGCTGGTAATACACCGGTTGAGCAACATGCAAATATCCGGCTATTCAGCGAAAATCAGTACACTCCCGGCGCACCTGATTCACCATTAAACACTATACTAGCCGTTTTGCTTACTACTGCATGCGGTCACAGGAAATACCATGGCAAATCCACCAGACAGTAAAGACAACAAGAAAAACACAAACGAGCGCAATCTGGCGCAACCGTCTTCGGTGAGTCCGCCAGCGTTAAAAACTACTGACCCCAAAACCACAGGCGCAGGCGCAGGCGCAGCGAGCAAAACTGCCGACCCTGATCGCAAGTTGCAAACAGCAAACCTTGCCAGCAGCGCTAAAACCACCACACCACCTCCGGTTCCAGGCAAGCCTGCAACAACCGCTGGTAACACCACACGATCGCCCGTGGTGGAGCCGGCCAAAGCCACAGCACCAAAAGATCCACCACCAATACCAACAACCCGCAAACCGCAGCAAAGTGCTGTCAACGACAAAACAACCACCAGTACTCCGCCTGTCCGCAAAATACCGGTTGAGCCGGTAAAAACTGCGCAAACAGGCGAAGCACCAACACGCGGTGCAGCAACAACCAGACAACAGCCACCGACAACCGGCGAAAGAGCGCCGCAAAGATCTGTTGACGACAACAAACAATCGCGAAATCGACCATCGCGGCGGCTGACTCGTCCGGACAACGCTCCTGAGCGATCACCGCGATCAATGGAACGCCCGCCGGCTCGCGGCCCGCGTGTCCAGGAACCTCAGGGCCGTCAGATGCCACGGCGAGCCGGACCACCACCGGCACATCCGGATCGTCGTACACCGCGACGGCCCATCGACTCTGCACCACGCGGGGCTCGACACTTCCGCAGCGAACCACGCCGCAGAATGGCGCCTCCGGCAGGTGCCAAACCCGTCGGCCGGTTTATCAACAGACCGCGACCGACCTCCGCGCCACCGCTACTTAACGCAGCACCTTCGAACGGCAGTCTGGGACCACTTTTAATCGGAATCCTGTTGCTTGCCGGAGTCGGGTGGCTTGCAGTGGACCATTACACACCCCGCATACAGGAAGATCTGCTGGATCGCAGTCGCGCCAGCCTGGACGCTGAAGGATTAGGCGACACCACAGACGTCAGCATCGACGGGCGCAATATAACGATCACAGGAACAGTTGCCGACGAAGCAATGAGCACACGTGCAGAAGAACTCGTGGGTGGCACGTTTGGCGTTCGTGCCGTCAACAATGAACTTCGCATAGGTGATGCTGCTACCTCATCTGCCCTTACAACCATCGATGCACCCACTCTGGGCATGTCATCAGAGGGTGGCAAGGTCACTTTGTCCGGCGCTGTTTCTGACGAGAAATTTGCACAATCAATACGAGATGCTGCGATCGCACAATATGGCGAAGACAACGTTATTGATGAGTTGCAAATTGATGCTAATGCCACCAATCCGGGCTGGACTGCCGCAGTGAACGAACTGCAAGCCGATCTGGCCAACGTTGAAAACAGCACGCTGGTAATCGACGATGGCAAGCTGACACTCACTGGCATAGCACAGGACGAAGAACAAAAAGAAGCCATCGGTACAAAAGCTCAGGCACTACTGGCCGGGCAACTGGAAGTCGACAATCAACTCGAAGCACCTGTCGCACCAGCCCCCTCGCTACCGGCTTTCGCAGCGGTAAAAGAGACAGACTCGCAAATCATACTCAGCGGGTTTATGTCGGAAGAAGGCGCACAACAGATCGCCGACGCGTATCAAAGCAGCGGCAAGTCAGTTGTTAATAACATCTCCACCAATGAACTGGCTGACACTCCTGCCTGGGGCACCAGCTTTGGCGATGCACTCAGCGCTATGCAATCGGTTACCGACGGTAAACTGACCGTAGCACGCTCCGGCAACATTAGACTGCAGGGCACAGTGGAAACTGATGAACAAAAGCAGACTGTTGGAGACGAAGTCGCTGAGCTGTTTGGTGACGCTGCTATCAGTAACGAAATTGCTGTCGTGCCACCACCGATCGTACCCAGCATGACCCCGTTCGCCTCCATTGTTCAATCACCCGGCAAAGTCATGGTTAGCGGTCTGCTACCCGAGGAAGCCGCTGAGTCATTGCTTGAAAGCTACCGGTCTACAGGTAACGAAGTCTCAGATAACATCGCAATCGATGAAAGAGTCATGCAGCCCGAGTGGACTGACGCACTGGCTCAATCACTTGGCAAGCTTGACGGTATAGAGAATGGTGCTGTGAGCATGACCAGCAGCGGTGAGGTAATTATCCGCGGCGAGGCTGAGAATGACGACGCACGCACAAACGCTGCGCAAAGTGTGGTATCACTGTTCGGCGACTCTGTGAGCTTGCGCAACGATATCTCTGTGAAAACCCCCACAATAGCGGAGCCACCGAAACCTGATGTCGGCGAGTTGCTGTCGCAAATTGATTTGACGGGTATCTTGTTTAAGTCTGGCAGCGCTGAGCTTGATGGCGAAAGCGTTGGCATACTCGATCAGGTGGTGAGTGTACTGAGCCAGCACAACGATGCGACTATTCTGATCTCTGGCCACACTGATTCACGCGGCAACGCTGACTACAATTTCAACCTCAGCGCAAACAGAGCAGATGCGGTACAGCAATATATGATCAACCAGGGTATTTCAGCCAGTCGACTAACGGCCCGTGGTTACGGCCCGACTCAGCCGATAGCGTCAAACGATACTGCTGCGGGTCGTGCCCAGAACAGACGTATCGAGATACAACTTACCGGAGAATAAGACATGAACACCTACGTAATGGGCGAGATTGCTACCTTGCTGGCAGTCTCAGTGCTCGCGGGGATTTTAATCGGGTGGTGCATAAAAAGTCTGTTGGCCGGTCGCAGCGCGCGAAAGGTGCGCTCCTATGTTGCCCGTGATGTTGACGATGCGATGGCAGACGTTGAACAAATGCGCGCTGCACTGGATCGTAAAGACGAGCAACTAAGAGAGACAAACCTCGAACTGCAAAAGATGCGCGGTCGGGATATGTCTATGAAGGCCGGCAACACGAGTCAGGTAGACGAAATAAACAAGCTCAAGAACGAGCTTGCTGTGGCGCGTCAGTCTCTTGATCGCAACCGCACTGAGTTCAACACATATCGTAATGACCGGCAAAAAGAATTCCAGGGATTGAACAACAAGCTCGCAAGCTTCCAGGCCGGTGGCCCTGTTCACGATGAAAGAATGGTCGAGGCAAACGAAACGATTTCTGCATTGCGCAATGCTGCGAGGGAAAATGACAGAGTCATCGACAGCCTGCGCGCACGAGTGAAAGAAGGCGATAGCACAGTAGAAAACCTGCGCAGCCAATTGAGAAACTCCGAGTCGGCAGCTAATGAGCTTGAGACCACACAGAAAAATACTCAGTCTTCCATAGCCAGGCTCAACACTTCTTTGAAAGAAGTCACCGCAGAACGCGATCAGCTACAACGCGACTACGATGTAACACTGAATAATAAAAACAGCGAACTGACCAGACAGCAGAACAAAATTGAAGAGCTCAGCAAAGTTCAGACAACGCTCAAGAGCAAAGAGCACGAGCTGGACAAGCTGAATCGTCAAGTACAAGACAACGCGACACGGTCCAACGAACAGATCGCAGAGCTTAAACAGACCATTGCCAACAAAGAAGCCGAACGCGCTGCGTACCTAAAAGATCAAAAGCGTATGCAACAACAGCTTGCGTCTCTACAGGCTGAAAATGGCCGACTATTGACCCAGTCCGAACAGGAAGTACAAACACTCAAGAGTCGTTATGAAGCGGCCAATCAGGAATTATCCGCAGCCAGTTCTTTGAAGATGCAGGTTGAAAACAAATCAGCCGAAGTGGTGGCATTGAACGATATGCTTCGCGACGTGAGCAACAAGCGCAATGAGCTTCAGGCACAAGTCACTAAGCTTGAAAAGCAATTAAACCACTCAGGTACCCAACAAAAAGAGCACCAGGCAGCGCAACGCAAGCTGGCAGATGTCACCGCAATGTTGCATGAACGGGACTCTTCCCTCACTAAGTTGCGTAGTGAATTTGACTCATTGATGGCAGCTCGCAATCAGTTGAGTGCAGAGGTTGGTGAACTTCAAAACACTAACACCCAGCTTCGACGCAATATGGATGACGCAGTAGAAAGTCGCAACCGGCTCAGCATCGAACTGGGCGATCTGCAAAATTCCACTGAGAAAGCCACAGCTGCTATTAAAGGTGAATCTGAACAACAGCTCTCGCAAATGGTGTCGTCACTTCGTGAACGTGATAAGTCCTTCGAGAAACTGCGACGCGACATGGATGAAATGACTGTCACGCGCGACAGACTAACCGCTGAGCTGAAAAATCTGCAAACACGTGGCACAGAGCTGGAAGCATTTAAAACAGATATGCAAACTGCCGTTGCTAACCGTGACTCTGAACTGGAGCAGCGCAAGATTGCCTATCAAAAGTTGCAATCACAATTCAACGATCTGACCAAAGTCAGAGACGACTACGAAGTTCGCATTGATGCACTTAAAAAGGAAGTGCAGGAACAATCTGCAAAACTTGCCGAACAGGAGCGCAAGAGCCGCCAGGAGATCGAAACTCTGCAACCGCAAATGGCAGAACTTCGATCAAAGCTGTCACTGGCCGACAGTGAAAATCAAAAGATCAGCTCTGAGCTTGCTGACGCCGCCGCTTTACGTCTGGCACTAACGGAAAAAGAGTCTGTTGTGCAGAAGTTACAGATCGACTTGCAGGACGCCAAACTAAATAGCTCTGGTGTGGATCAGAATACGCAAAGCAAGATTGATAGCCTGACACAGGCGCTCAAAGATCGCGACACAGAGATCAGCAGACTTAACACTGCCCTGACGGACAACAGACTGACGTCAAAAAAGAGCAGCTCGGAAACAACGCTGCTTAAGCAAGAGATTGAATCTCAAAGCCAGTTGATCAAAGGTCTGGAAGAACAGGCTGAAAATACTCTGACATTGCACAAGAAGATTGCCGAGCAATCCACTGAAATAGAGGATCTGCGTGCAAGGCTTTATCAGGGTGAAGAGCCCGCTGACCGTGCTCAGGAAGTTGCGTCCCTGAAGTCCAGGTTACAACAGCAGACCAGCGCTGTGGAATCACTGAAAAGCCAACTGCTCAATGTAGAGAAACAACAGGCGCAGCAGGTACACGCAACTGCTCAAGCCGATACTGCACAAACCAGCAAGGAGAGCATGGCACTGAAACAGCAGCTGTCTCAGTTGCAAAATCAATTGAATGCACGCAACACTGAGGTTCAGAAACTGCAGCGAGATTCACAGGCTTATGTCCAGCTGCAGACGCGACACCAGCAGCTCCAGGAGAAACACACCAAAGCGCTTGCACAGCAAGCGGCCACAACATCCCAAACGGCCAGGACGCAACCCGCCACAGCACAACCAACCAGTGCTGCGGTTCAAACCGGCAACGGCAATGTGGCAGCATCCAAGCCACGAGTGTTTTTGCGACCGGACAGCAAACAGGCCGGCACTGAATCGCTGACCGGCGTGCAAGGCAGTCTGGAAACCACTGGTAAAGCTTTGTACACCCGCGACGGTTACCGCATCAAGCATATGGATGGGCGCGACAACCTGACATTGCTGCCCGGCATCGACACCAAGGCGGAGCAAGAGCTAAATAAACACGGCGTTTCAGACTTCGAACAGATTGCACTTTGGGGTAATAGAGAAGTACTGCATTTTGCGGAACGCTCTGGAATCACTTCTTCCAAAGCTGAGGGTTACAACTGGCCGAAGCTGGCTAAACAGATTCTGCAAGGCACTTATCGCCGGGCTGAGTTTATGGAAGAGCAATAGCCCTTAGGGGAGCTTCATTCCAAACAGTTAAAAAGCCCGGATTATCCGGGCTTTTTTTATCCCGAAGCGCCCAATTTCACTGCTAGCCACACTTTGCACATAGCGATGTATTCGCTTCGCAGCAAAGCCGCTGTATCATCGCCGCCTACCCTTTGTCTCGATGGAGAATGCTGTGACGGTTAAAGTGAATTCCTGGAACGAGTTCGATCCACTCAAACACGTAATTGTCGGTCGCGCAGATCACACTTGCATCCCTCCATCGGAACCGGCTACCGAAGCCAAGGTACCGGAAGACAGCGACATGCGAGGAATGTGGGGGCCACGACCACTGGAAACCGTGGAAAAAGCCAACGCGCAACTCGATGCGCTTGCAAGTCTGTTGGAAAGCCGGGGCATCACCGTTGACCGCCCTACCCCAATACAATGGAATCAGGCAGTCGTTACTCCTGACTTTAGCACCGCCTCTATGTTCGGGTGCATGCCACCACGCGATGTGCTGCTGACAGTAGGTTCCGAGATACTATGCGCACCGATGTCCTTTCGTTGCCGGTATTTTGAATACCTTGCCTATCACCCGCTAATGCAAAAGTACTTCGATGAAGATCCAAACTTCAAATGGGAGCAGGCACCAAGGCCGCGCCTGTCGGACGATTCTTATCAAGCTGGTTACTTCGATGAAATCACTATTGAAGAGCGCCTGTCACGCACCGCCGCTTTGGATTTCGTCACCACAGAACATGAACCACTATTTGATGCAGCCGATGTTATGCGGCTGGGCAAAGATCTATTTTGTCAGCACGGCTTAACCACTAACCGTCGTGGTATGGAGTGGCTGCAGCGACACTTTCCAGACCATCGCGTTCACTCGGTGAACTTCCCCGGTGATCCATATCCGATTCATATCGACGCGACATTTGTACCATTAAAGCCGGGCACCATTATCAACAACCCCAATCGACCACTGCCCGAAGCGCAACGTAAAATTTTTAACGACAATGACTGGGAAATCATTGATGCCGCGGCCCCCGTACACAACACGCCTCCGCCTCTGTGCTACTCCAGCGTCTGGCTATCCATGAACTGCTTAGTTATCGATCATAAAACGGTTGTGGTTGAAGCCAGCGAGACTAAACAGGCTGAGCAGATGGATAAACTGGGTATGGAAGTTTTACCAATGCCATTCCGCGATGCCTATCCGTTTGGGGGTGGCTTGCATTGCGCCACTGCCGATGTTCACCGCGAAGGAAACTGTGAAGATTACTTTCCCAAACAATCAGCGACAACGCGGGTAATGTAAGTCCTATCTACGATACCGCAGCGGCGACAGCCACTGCGGTATCGTGAAATACCGCACCGCCATTCGGATATCCCGGCTCTGCACTCACCAGTGTGTTCACCCCCAGTCCGTTTTCAAAGGCACTATTGGGCCAGATGCTTTCCATAACCACTGTGCCCGCCTTTATCCCTTCGACGCGTTTTACATGGGCGATGATAGTTCCACATGAACTGCTGATAGTTATACGTTGATCATCAATCAAATCGCACGACTGCATGTCATCACGGTGCATTAACAAGACAGGCTTGTCGCCAAGCTTTCGGGAAGTCGGAGTTTCTGTAAAAGTGGTGTTAAGAAACTGCCGGGCCGGTGCTGCAACCAGCCGGTAGGGATAGCTTTCCGAACTATCGTCAATCACCGCCCAATGATCAGGGTAGTGTGGCATTTCACTATGCCGTGGTCCTTGTTGATGCCACTTCGGCTTAAAGTGAAACTTTTTGTCATCAGTTTCGAATCCATTCAGGAAGTTACTGTCATCAAATGACAATGCACAGTCATGCCACTTTTGCTCGTATAAAGACCGGGCATCTGGCAAGCCGGAACGAGTAAGCGCATCTTCACACAGCTCCCAGGCAGAAAGCTCAAACCCGCGGTGCTCAAGACCTAACCTCTGCGCAAGCGCACATAAAACTTCATGATTACTGCGTGTTTGCGCAAAAGGTTCGATAATCTTTTGTGTCATCTGAATATAGGTATGTCCGCTGGCAACATACAGATCATCATGCTCGGCAAACATGGTTGCTGGTAAAACAATATCGGCATACTCTGCTGTGTCCGTCATAAACTGCTCGTGCACGCACACGAATAGATCTTTTCGTTGTAACCCTTGCTTCACCTTCTGCGTTTCTGGTGCAACCACCAACGGATTGGTATTTTGAATAAACAATGCTTTAACCGGCGGGCCTCCCTGCAGATCATGCGGGTTTCCTGTGAGCACATCTCCGATGCGTGACTGATCGAATACCCGCACCGAAGGGTCAGCTCTGTCACGGCCCTCAATGAGGGTTTTATCGATTGGGTAGAGTTGTCCATTGCTGTACAACGCACCGCCACCATACACTTTCCATGCGCCCGTTAAGGCAGGCAGACAGCTCACCGCGTGCATGTTCACTGAACCGTTGCGGCTGCGTGAAAAACCATACCCGGCGCGGATAAAACTTTTTTGTGTTGAACCATATAGACGGGCAAATTCAACAATTTCATCAACCGACAATCCGGTAATTTTGGCCGCCCACCGGGGGGTTTTCTGTATTAAATGCTGCCTGACATCATCTGAGAAATCGGTATGCCGATCCAGATAATCAGTATCAACCAGCCCTTCTTGAAGCAACACACACATAACGGCGCAGGCCAATGCACCATCAGTACCCGGCTTGAGCATCAGATGGAGATCTGCTTTTTTTGCCGTACCAGTAACGTACGGGTCGATCACCACCATTTTGGCTCCCTGTTTTCTGGCCAAGGCAATGTGGTGCATCAGGTTAACCTGCGTATTCACCGGGTTACCACCCCAAACCACAATGACTTCACTTTGCGAAATACTGCGCGAGTCAGAACCACGCTTAACACCCGTACCCGCAATCCAACCCGCATCAGCAAGCGTGGTACAGAAAGTAGAGTGTTGCTGCGAAGTGCCGAGGCAGTTGCGCAGGCGATCCAGTCCGTCACGCTGCACAAGACCCATAGTGCCTGCATAGTGATATGGCCAGATGGCCTGGGCACCGAATTCCTGAATAATAGACTGAAAGCGCTGGGCGATTTCATCAAGCGCGTCTTCCCAGCTTACGGGCTCAAACTCTGCTGTAGCTGCTGACTTGGAATTTACCCGACGCAACGGCTGAGACAGCCTGTCAGGGTGATGAATACGTTCTGCGTAACGCGCCACCTTCGCACAGACAACCCCGGCTGTGTAAGGATTATCAGCGCCGTAAACCCGACCGATTGTCTGATCGTTAATTTTCTCGATCGACAGCGCACAGGTGCTGGGGCAATCATGAGGACAGGTAGAGTGAACTCGGGTGATGTTTGGATCGGGCATAAGGTATCCGGTATTCCTGCACAGTCGAATAGAGTCGATCTATTGTGCTAGTGTACTGGAATACCCACTTTTTTGGTCAACCTGCCTGCGCTGCCTACGATGCGCCAATGCCAGCTGAATTAATCAACTTATGAATACAGACGAAATAATCTATAACGTTGAAGACAACATCGCAACCGTCACCCTCAACCGCCCGCAGGCACGTAATGCGCTGACGTTTGAGATGTATGACCGTCTGGCTGAAATCGCCAACGCGTTGATTGAAGATCATAGTGGCGTTTCGGCATTAATTATCACTGGTGCCGGAGACAAAGCTTTCGCTGCGGGTACAGACATTTCGAAGTTTCGGGATTTCAGCTCCGAACAGGATGCTCTGGACTACGAAAGCCGTATGGACCGGGTGCTCGGAAGCATCGAATCCATTCCCATCCCGACCATCGCTGCTATCCAGGGCGCCTGTACCGGAGGTGGTGCCGCAATCGCTGCCTGCTGTGATTTGCGCATCGCTGCACCGGATATGAAATTTGGATTTCCTATTGCACGAACGCTGGGCAACTGTTTGTCCGTAGGCAATCTTTCGCGGCTATGCCACCTGGTGGGAGCCGGCAAGACACGCGAGCTTATATTCACCTCAAAGCTCATCGGTGCTGAGGAAGCAGACAAACTCGGCCTGGTGACTGAAATAGTCGACGATGTCCATGGGCGTGCACATGAGCTGGCAAACCAAATGAAAGAATATGCGCCATTAACTCTGAGCGCCACCAAAGAAGCGTTACGAAGATTGCGCGATCATGCTGCCAATGTCGATGACAGCGATCTGATCGTGCAGTGTTATACCAGTGCAGATTTCAAAGAAGGCCTGGAAGCGTTTATGGGCAAACGCAAACCTGACTGGAAAGGATGCTAGTCCGAAGACACAGTGAGTTCATCAGCATCAAAATCGACGATCACCGGCTCTTGATGATAGGCACGCATATACTTCATCAGATCTGATGCCGACAGCGTGGTAGTCATTGAGTTGTCACAGGGATGAAAGTGTAGCGGGTGTTTTTCCACCAGCGCTTTGTCTAACACTGCAGTTACCTCTTTTGCGGTATCGTTGATGACCGCCAGCGGTGTGACTGCACCGGGAATAACACCCAGATAGTGCATCAATCGTTGCTCACTCGCAAAACTCGGCTTTCCAAGCGCCAGTTGTTGTCCGAGCGCTTTCAGGTTTACGGTACGATGCTCAAGTAAAGTAACCACAATCATTTTGCCTTTACGATTACGCAGAAAAAGGTTCTTTGAATAGCCACCAGGCACTCCATCCCGCAAAGCCATAGAATCCGCGACCGTCCTCATCGGCGCGTGAGTTATCGTTCTGTGAGTGATGCCAAGTTCATCCAGCGCAGCAAACACCTGTTCAGGGGTTGAGGGTGGCTTGCCATTCAGAAGGCGTTTTTCGATCGGTGTTGAATCAGACATGAGTTACGGTTGTTTATTTTCCGAGTTCTTTATCAGGCCACTACATCACCATAGCGACTCTCTAACATCTGATAAACCGCACGTACCCCCATTGCTTCACCACCGATGGGTCTGCCGGGACGCTTACGATTGTTCCACGCCATAATATCAAAGTGTGCCCAGGGTATATCGTCTGGCACAAAGTTCTGTAAATACAGGGCCGCCGTTGTCGCACCGCCGAATGGCGTACTTGCGCTATTGACCGTATCAGCAACATGGCTTTCCAGCAAAGCGCGATAACATTTATGCAGTGGCAGTTCCCAGGTAGGATCCTGCACAGCGTCTCCGGCAGTCCGTATCTCCTGCGCGAGTTCGCGGTTGTTTGAAAAGTAGGCGGCTATCTCAGTGCCGACAGCAACCCTTGCCGCTCCGGTGAGTGTTGCAAAATTGATGAGTAGTTCAGGCTTGCTTTCACAGGCCTCGGTCAGTGCATCACATAACACCAGACGACCTTCCGCATCAGTGTTGTCTATCTCAACTGTGATCCCGCTACGAGTTCTAATAACATCACCGGGGCGATAGCTGTTTGACGAGATCGCATTTTCCGCAGCAGCAATGATGACTCTCAATCGCACCGGCAGATCAAGCGCCATGATCAGCTGTGCCAGACCGATGACCTGAGCTGCACCTCCCATGTCTTTTTTCATGGTGCGCATTCCAGACGCCGGTTTTATATCAAGCCCGCCGCTGTCAAAACAAATACCCTTTCCTACAAGAGTCACCGCAGGATTGCTCTTGTCACCCCAATGCAGATCGATAAAACGCGGTTCGTTGACACTGGCTCTACCCACGGTATGGATACAGGGATAGTTTGCTGCCAATAAATCATCACCAACAATTTCTTCAAAAACACCGGCGTAGGTTTGCGCCAGTTCTGCCACGATTGCAGACAAGTGTTGCGGCATCATGTCTTGCGCCGGCGTGTTAATCAAATCCCTGACACGGCCGGTCGCAGCAACCATTCCCTGAATACGAGGGTGGTTGGATGAATTCGGTAACTTGAGCTGCGCACTTAGTGCCTTACCCGTTTTGTATCGATTGAACTGATAACATCCCAGACCCCAACCGATGGCCAGTGTTTCAAGGTGAGCTTTAACTCCTGCACCTTCCAGACTATAAACGCCTTCAGGAAGTTTTGCCGGCAGATCGGCAATGGCAAACAGACTGGCAAGATCACAGACCCCGCAAACAAACTTTTCAATGGTCCCGTTGGCATCAGGTATGGGAAGCAACTTACCCGCCTTTGCACTGAAATCATTTTGTTCCAGCCATAACTTCTGCGGTGCACTGAGTTTGTTGAAAAATCTACTGTAACTACTGCTGGTCACGAGAACCAGTGCAGTGGATGGCTCGCGGCCGCCATAGATAAAAGGCTCAGTCATAATCTGGAAAGCAATTTAAAAACTTATTGTAGACATGTTTAGCTGTAAATGCCGAAATTACGTTGGTACAAATGTGCAACCGCAACGCTGTGCCAGATTGGATTTTTTTCAAAACAACCTAAACATGAGAAGGAAATGAACGCGGTGTGAGCCCCGCCTGAAACCAGCACAGCAAGTTATAAATACTGTACACCGGCAAACCAAGTTCCTTCTGCAACGCAGCCGCATAAGGCACCATATTGGTACATTCCAGCACTACCGATGCAACCTCTGGATGGTGCGATATAAGAAGCCGACCCGCATCGATAATATCCTGCTCTGACTGCGCAACATCGAGATAAGGCTCATCATCAAGAATGGCGCGAGTAAATTCTTTACCGTTGTCAGTGCCTATAACCGGCGTATCGAGTGGTAACCCTGCGCTCGTCAAATGAGCATCAGTTAACGTGCTCTTTGAAATGGTAACAATGCCAACCCGTTTACCTGGTGGCAGGGTTGCCTGCACCATCGGTACCTGCATTAATGAGGATGCAGCAACCGGCACCGATAACGCTTCTGACATCTCCGCCTGTAGTAAAGTCATGAAACCGCAATTAGTAGAAATGCCATCAACACCCATATCGATTAACTCCTGACCTGCGTCGATAAACGCATCCAGCAATCCAGCCGCCCCTTTACGTACCACTTTATCCGGAGATGCACCTTTCACGACCTTATAGTGAACCGGGAAATTCCAGGTAGACGCATTACCAACATCGCCAGGGATACGAGGAAACCTGCTTTCCAGCATTAGAATACCCAGCGATGCTGCGTAGATATTTTTACCACCACACGCGATAGACGTATTGGTCGGGTCAGGAATCATCATCACGGTTGTTCCAAAAATATCATCGGGCTTGTTTCCACCGCCTATTCATACTGGCACTGCCGAATATAGAATTCATAATAAATGACCAGGAGAGCGTTATCAGTGCCTTCAAAACTCATCTCTTGCATTCCCTTCAAGCACAGTGAATAGTAACGCATAGCACAACTGTATACACTCTCTGTGGAACACGCTAAAAGTAACTTCACGCTTATGACAAACTCTGTAACTGGCGCCGAAGCCATGGTAAAACTGCTTGATGCTTATGGCGTGAAGCACATTTTCGGATTATGCGGCGATACGACACTCCCGTTTTACGATGCACTCCACAGGCTTGATCATAGTATTCACCACGTTCTGACCCGTGATGAGCGCTCTGCTGCTTACATGGCCGACGCCTATGCACGCGTGACGGGTAAAGTCGGGGTCTGCGAAGGCCCGAGCGGTGGCGGCGCTACCCATATTCTTCCCGGTGTTATTGAAGCCAATGAATCCTCAGTTTCAGTACTGTCTATTACATCTGACGTTTCAGTTTCCTCTATTGGCAAGTATCCGCTCACAGAGCTCGACCAGGGTGCGTTGTTCAGCCCCCTGACCAAATGGAACGGTGTGATCAACCACCCCGAGCGACTCCCTGGCATGGTCAGAGCTGCGTTCCGCGCTATGACCACAGGCCGACCGGGTTCCGCACATCTTGGCTTTCCTTTTGATATCCAAAAAGCCGCCGTGAACCCCGACGACATCTGGGCACAGGAGGAACACGGCCGTTTTCCATCATGGCGAACCGCACCCGACAATGCAGCAGTTGAGGCCGCAGCGGCTAACCTGCTTAAGGCCAAAAACCCCCTGATCATTTGCGGTGGTGGCGTCGTACTTTCAGGAGCTGAATCAGCACTGGCGGGCATTGCAGAACAATTAAATCTGATTGTAGCAACGACCATCAGCGGACAAGGCAGCCTTGCAGATTCACATCCCAATTGCCTTGGCGTGGTTGGATCAAACGGCGGTGTGCCTGAAACCCGGGCAGTGGTGGATGCTGCTGATTTAGTGATTTTTCTAGGATGTCGAGCGGGTTCTGTGACCACAGAGCGATGGCGATCACCAACCAAAGACACAAAAATAGTGCACTTTGACAGTGACCCGATGGCAGTATCTGCGAACTACCAGACTGATGTCGCCGTGATAGGTGATTTGCATTTGGCGTTGCAAGGCCTTCAACAGATTTTAAACGACGCGGCAACAGACAAGGTCGATTTTGGCGGAGCTGCAACGGTGGCGCAGGTGAAAGAAAAGAAGTTTGCCAGATTTCAGCAGCTCGCCAGCAGCACAGCGTCACCGATACCACCAGAAAGAGTCATAGCAGATCTAAATGCGACAGCCCCTGATGACGCTATCATTGTTGCGGACCCAGGTACCCCCTGCCCTTACTTTTCCGCCTTTTATCAAACACCGCACGCCGGACGGCATTTCATCAGTAACCGGGCGCACGGAGCGTTGGGGTATTCAATGTCGGCAGCGGTCGGTGCACAATTTGGAAAGCCACAGGCAAAAGTCATTGCCGCAATGGGGGATGGCAGCTTTGGCTTTACGGCAGGTGAGATGGAAACTATTACCCGCTATAAACTGCCAATTACCCTGCTGGTGTTTTCTAACAGTGTATTCGGATGGATCAAAGCCGGCCAGAAAAGCGGCTTTGAAGAACGATACTACTCAGTGGATTTCTCACAGACCGACCACGCAGCGATTGCAGCGGCCTATGGCATTAAAAGCTGGCGTGTTGATGACCCGGTAAAATTAAAAAGCGTGCTTGCGCAGGCCATTGAACATCCTGGACCCACACTGGTGGATATCATTTCACAGCCACTGCAGGATGCTGAAGCCCCCGTCAGTGAATGGATCGCATGATGTAGCCTTGGCTAACCCGGCGAGCGTCTTACGTTGTCGGGCAACCATGTGGCGATCTCGGGCCAAACAACCAAAATCACCACCATAAGAATCATCAACAGTACCATGGGTATGGCAGTTTTTGCGATGTAGGATATTTCGTGGTTGGTCATGCCCTGCAATACAAAAAGGTTAAAGCCGATCGGAGGTGTCACCTGGGCCATTTCAACCACTACCACCACAAAAATGCCAAACCAGATGACATCGATACCGGCTTGCCTGATCATCGGTTCTACTATAGCCATAGTCAGCACTACCGAAGAAATGCCATCGAGAAACATCCCGAGAATAATATAGAAAACGGTCAGAGCGACAATCAGCACCAGTGGTGATAATTGCATGCCATCTATCCAGGCCGCCAACGCACGAGGTAACCCGGTAAAACCCATAGCCAAAGAAAGAAAAGCTGCGCCCATTAAAATCAGAGCAATCATTGCAGAGGTTCGAGTGGCCCCCATCAAGCTGGCAGAAAACGTTTGCCAGTTGAGTGACCTTTGCATCGCAGCCAGCAACAAGGCGCCGATTACTCCAACCGCTGCAGCTTCCGTTGCGGTTGCCCAGCCAAAGTACATTGACCCTATTACCGTAAACACTAACGCCAGCACCGGGATTAAAAAACGGCTTTCACTGAGCATTTCAGAGAACGTCATTGACGGTTCGCGTCGGGGTCGTTGGCCGGGTCTCAGGTAGTGCCACCCGATGATGTATGTCATGAACAATCCGGCGAGTACCAGGCCTGGTAATATGCCCGCCATAAACAGCTTGGTGATACTTTCATTGATCGTGACCCCGTAAACAATCAGCGTCAGCGATGGCGGAATCATCAAGCCCAGGGTAGCGGCGCCGGCAAGAGTTCCGATAATCATGTATTCAGGATAACCACGAGAACGCAGCTCTGGAATAGACATTTTCCCGACAGTAGTCAAGGTTGCCGCAGACGATCCTGACACCGCTGCAAAAAGAGTACATCCGGCGATGTTGGTATGTAGTAAGCCACCAGGCAACCGGCGCATCCATGGGGCTAAGCCACGAAACATATCTTCAGATAATCTCGTGCGATAGAGAATTTCTCCCATCCATATAAACATTGGCAAAGCAGTCAGCGTCCAACTGCTGGAGCTGGTCCAGATGGTTGTGATCATGGCATCACCAGCGGGGCGTACTGTGAACAATTCCATCCCGACCCAGGCCACACCCATAAGCGCCAGCCCAACCCATACAGAGCTGCCCAGCAGAGCGAACAGTACAAACAAGAAGATCACTGTTGCGTAAAACTCTGTCATTCTACCGTCTCAATTTTAATCGCACTCTCACGGGTGACCACAAGCCGTGTCAAGTTATCCCACAGCGCTATCGCAAGCAAAACAGCACCTATAGACATTGGCAGCTGCGGCAACCACATGGGCGTGTACACCCATTCTGATCCCGACGCGGCCCACATTTCAGACCATTTCAATGGAGATGAACCCAACATCTTAACTACGGTAAGCAGTCGCTCGGGAACCTGGTCAAGTCCCTGCGTTCTGTCATTGAGCATCTCTGAAAATATATTTGCCTTGATGGCAAAGCGTGCAAAATAGGTTGCCGTTAATGCAGCGATAAACATGGCCAGACCATTCAACCAGTATCTGGTGTGCTGATTGAGATTCAGCAGTATTGACACGCGTATATGAGCACCTCGGTTTAACGCATGCGCTAATGCAAAAAAAGACGTTGCCGCCATTGCATAACCAGCGTAGTCAGTAGACCCGGGAAACTGAAACTCAAACCAGCGGGCTAACATCTGCACTACAATGATCAATAATATTGTCACCATAAAAATGGCGGCAACTATACCGGCCAGATCATAGATTTTATTCAACACAGCCCAGACAGGCCTTAACACGATGCCCGCGGTGTCCTTAAACACTGCGCAGACAACCACCACGAGAGTTGGCAATACAAACAACCAAAACCAAAGAGGCAATCCTAACAGCGGTTTCCAATCCATAAAGTTCCAGCTGGTTACTAATTAGTTGAAGTGAATTAAAACGTGAGCCCCCGAGATTCGGAGGCTCGTTACTATAAAGACTTATTTACTATAAGCATCAAGAATAGCCTGTCCTTTATCACCTACCTGTGACAACCATTCAGCCTGCATTTTATCACCGATAACTTTGAGCTCTGCAAGAAACTCAGGACCGGCATCGACGACTGACATGCCATTTTCTTCAAGCTGCTCAAAATACCAGTTGGCGAGTTCTTCAGATTTTGCCGTACACGACGCACCTGTTTCGTCAGCAGCCTTTTGCAAAGCCGCCTGAATGTCACCATCCAGACCGTCCCAAACGCCCTTGTTTACCATGACGTAGTTGCGCGGAAGCCATGCGTTAACTTTGTAGTAGTGAGACAGGTGTTCCCAAACTTTTCGATCGTAACCAGTGGAACCGGATGAGATAAATCCATCAGCAACACCAGTCGCCAGTGCCTGGGTTAACTCAGCTGCTTCAATTTGTACCGGCGTACCGCCCAGTGATTCAATGACAGTTGCCGTAGCAGCATTGTAAGAACGCAGCTTCATGCCTTTAACATCGGCACTGGATTCCACTGCCCCTTTAAAATAGAACCCCTGCCCCGGCCATGGACATGTATAAAGCGCTACCAGATTCATGTCTGAAAGTGTTTCATTGACGGTATCCTTTGCAGCGTCCCATAGCTTTGCGGAGTCTTCATAGGTGGTGGCGAGAAACGGCTGATTGTCCCAGTTAAGTAGTGGCTCTTCGTTAGCATGAGCCGACATAATTCGCTCGCCGATAGGCGCCTGGCCCGTCTGAACTGCACGTTTGATATCTGCCCCGCCAAACAAAGACCCACCCGCATGGACAGTGATTTCCAACTTTCCGTCAGAATATTCTTTCACTTTGTCAGCAAACATCACCCCGTGCTCGGAGTGATAGTTAGTCGCGGCATAAGCCATTGGCATATCCCACGTTTCAGCGATCGCGCTATTCGCAACGACCACTAATGCTGATGCCACCAGGGCGCTTGCTGCTTTCAATTTCATGGTTAGATTTCCTCGTAAAATTATCGATGCGGATTTTGACCAGACAGTCTCAATCCCACATTTGGTTCCGACACTGGGACGCCTGCTGAGCATACCACGACATTTACCCCGCACAGACATCCAACCGCCAGCCATGACGTGATTTGTACATGCCCCCAGCCCACCTGTGCACCACGCATTTGTTTATAAACGAAGATTGATACTGACCAAAACATGAATCTGCTCTAGAACACGCGCTGATCAGTGTGATAACTTGTCGAAAACAACAGCGCAGACTATTGTTAGACTGATCACGTCTGAGTGGTCAGTTTTACCCGAGGCAGCAAGCTCTCGTTCGCGGCATACAACTAGCAAGCTGCATCAACTTCCTAACTCATTCCCCCGGCAATCCAGAAGAGAATTACCCGTATGACCAACGTCATCTCAGCAATGTTGGCAGAAAAACGCTACATACTCGCCGACGGTGCGACCGGCACAAATCTGTTCAGTCTCGGCCTGCAAACCGGTGACGCTCCGGAATTCTGGAACGCTGATCACCCTGACAAAGTCACCCAGCACTACCAGAGCTTTGTCGACGCCGGTTCTGACCTGGTCCTGACCAACACTTTTGGTGGCAACCGGTACCGTCTACAGCTACACGACGGACAGGATCGTGTCGCGGAACTCAATGAAAAGGCCGCGAACCTGTTACGCAATGTTGCGGACAAAACAGATCGAAAAGTGCTGGTCGCCGGCGATATCGGTCCGACCGGAGAGATATTTGAGCCCGCCGGCACTTTGAGCATTGAAGCAGCCACTGAAGCATTCGCCGAACAGGCCCAAGCACTTGCCAACGGCGGTGCCGATCTCATCTGGATAGAAACCCTGTCTTCGCTGGAAGAAGCCAGGGCCGCTTTTGCCGGTGCCCAGACTACCGGGCTGCCGGTGATATTTACCATGAGCATCGACACCAACGGCCGAACCATGATGGGCGTCACCGCTGCAGATATCGTCAATCTCGCCATCGAGATGCTGCCGGATCTGACGGCTTGCGGCAGCAACTGTGGGGTTGGCGCCGCCGAGGTTGTTGCAGCGATGGTTAACATGAAAAAAACCTGCGAGCACTCCGATATTGAGCCCGCCTTTGTTGCCAAAGCGAACTGCGGGATTCCTGAGTGGGTTGATGGTGAAATTGTGTACAACGGCACCCCGGAACTGATGGCACGCTATGCCCGACTGGCCATGGACTCAGGTGCTCAGATTATTGGCGGTTGCTGTGGTACTACTCCGGCACACATCGCAGCAATGCGCGATGCGCTGGACGGCTACGAACCCGGCAAAATGCCTGCCCTTGAACAGATCGTCGCTGATTTGGGTGAAGTTTCGGCAGGCGCGCAATCACAATTACTAGGCGACATGAGTGTCGCCGGCGGTTCGGTTTCAGGAACCGCCCCCAGGCGCAGCCGTCGCGCCAAACGTTCCACCGCAAAAGGATAAAACAGTAATACAGACTGCGCTAATTACGCTTCATGTATATTTGAGTGGTAAAGAACCACATTTAATTTAGCAGTTAGTGAAACGCCCGTTTACCGGGCGTTTTTTTTGAGCCTGGTTCACGCAGTTTGGTTTTCTGCCACCACGACTCTTACTACCTCCGGTGCGTTTTCTTTGCGCCCCATATAAACGTGGCGATAACTGACAAACAGATAAATACCAAACCAGGGTAAGCCCGCGATCGCTACTACCAGTGCAAGTTCACTAACGATAAACAGTGCAAAGAAAATAAAGAACGGTACATAGCTGGCAACAACGACAACAGCAAAATTAATCCGTTCTCCCTGCTTGGCAAGCTTCAGTGATTCGACAAACGACAATCGATTAAATACCGTAATCGGCATCAGGAACCACATAGTCGTGACCATCAGTCCGATATAGACAACAAAGAACCCGACCGTGCCCGGGTACAGCCACTGCAGAAACGATATAGGCGCTACTTCCAGACTTTCCCCTAGCAAAGACTCCAGAAAAAACATCGACGCTATTTTTGCCGCGACCACCCACATTAATACGTAAAAACACGCCAGAAGCAAAGTGGCAACAATGCTGTTTTGCAACGCCGTGTAACAGCGTGACAGTGAAACAGGTTTCGATTCATCGACTGTTCGGGCAAGCTCTATCACTACTGCCAACATCACCTGACAAAGCACCAGGCCTGCAAAAAAAGTGACATAGCTGGTCATTACCAGCAAATAGCTTAAATAAAAAAACACCAGCGACAAGGCGGTAAACAGCACTGGTCGTCTTCGGTACAGGGCCTGAGCCTGTACTGCCCATGTCCATACGTCACGAATCTCCACACGTTCAGGTTGTAACTGATGACTCATACTGCAGAGGTGTCCGCTATCTTCATCATGACTACCTGTTTCGGAATCAAACCAATAATATAGTGCAGCTAATTGACTGCACGCTTTTGCCGGGCAACCCACGCAACATGTCGAGCAATAGCCGCGTCTGCCTGCAACAACGCCAGAGTATTTAAATTTTTGCCCAGAGTCATTTCATCATACAACCGGTGTAGACCATTGTGGCAGGCCCGACAGATCTTAATGCCTTGTTGCAACTCCTGCCGTGTATAACGTTTTTTAAAAAAATTGCGCCGATGAAGTTTCCGGGGAATCAAGTGATGCAACGTCAATGCGGTGTCCCGACCACATAGCTCGCAGTTTCCGATACGTTGATGAGCAGCCACTGTTGTTCTGATGTCAGTATAGATTATCGCCGTTGTTTTTCCCGAGCATCATGCCCTGCTCAGACGATCAACCGCCTCAGGCAGTTGCGACATGCAGGTAATTGTTTCAGTGGCGTTAATATGAGTGGAGACACCAGCCGGATCATAGAGCACTACCGGCATATCGGCTGCAAAGGCAGCCTTTACACCAACTTCGCTGTCTTCAATCACAATGCACTGACTCACTTCAAAGCCCATTCGAGATGCAGCATGCAGAAACAGGTCTGGTGAGGGTTTCCAGCTGTTGATGTCGTAGGCGCTGTAAAGGCGGTCGGCAAAGTGCCTTTGCAACCCGGTGACTTTAAGCACGTGCTGCAACTTCTTCATCGGTGCATTGGAAGCTACACACTTCGGGTTGTCGAGACTGGCAAGTGCCTGCTCTATGCCCGCCACCGGCGCCAGGTGATCCGCAAAATGCCCACTGGCTCGCTGACGAAAGCGCTGGGTAAAAGATTCATCTAACAGCGCGCCATGACGTTCCTGCAGGTCAGGGACTACCTTATTGAAATTCCAGCCTCGATAACGGCTAACCAGACTGACAGCTGATTCATGGATGCCTGAATCAGCTAGTTCTGCAGACAACGCTTCATTGTTAAGCAGTTCACTGTCAACCAGGGTTCCATCACTATCGAACAACAGGCAGGCGGACATTGCAGGACTCACAAACCAAAGACCATCAGATTGCCGGTCAACGTATGTGTTTGCAAGCGTAATACTAACAATTACCTGGTACCGGGATTTAACTCACCCGGCTAATAATCAGCATTCGCTACCTGATTAATCGGACACGCACGACCATAGGCCTGCAATGCTTTGTTCCAACGTCCCCGGGTGCCCAGATCGCCGCAGCCAGCCATCAGTTTTGCGTGTATTGCACGGGACTCGTATTCGGCCGTGTCACTGACAAGCGCTCTTTCAGAATAGGCTTGCAGCATAGCCAAAAGCGTTACTACCAACTCCTCCGGTGCACCATCATTATGGAATCGTTTCTCTGCGGTAACCAAACGCTGCTGCAGTAACGCCAGCTGTTCTGACTCGCTGCTGGAATTCAGTTGCGCCGGAGTCTGCTGCGAATCAGCTAATCGATTGCCGAGCAATTCAAGTGCCTCGGATATCTCCTCAGCCAGACAGGTTTCCAGGTTGCTGGTTGAACGGCAGGCTCTGGCCACCTGATCTTTCAGCATGATCACCGCACGCGCGCTAATTGCCCCTCGTGACACAGAGTGGTCTGCAGCATCTGACAAGCGAGTATGCAATTCGGAAAGCTGTGGGCTGCCACAAATCGCTTTCTCCACTTTTGTGTAGGCTGCCTGGCAATTTAGTGCCTGCGCTTGTGCATTCCAGATCGCTGAAAAAATCAGCAATCCGAGCACTGTGATAACCCTTCTCACGCTAGTAATCCTGTGTTTCCGACAGGCAGCTGCACACAACTACCCACCAATGGCCGTTTGTTTTTATTGTTTTTGGCAGCCTGCGATATCGGCTGGCATGAAATAAACTTCAATACCCATTGCAGAAAGGCCGCGGTTTGCGGGATATCTCTGCGAAATCAGGCAGATTGCCTTGAAATGGGCTCTTGCATCGCCTATATTCCGCTCCTTCACGAGAAGGCCTTGTTCATCCCCACTTACGTCTGCTCTCCAGCCTGTTAGGTTGGAAAATCTGCAGCAGCGGACGTGTCGAGTCCCCTATTGATATAATAGCCTTCTTAACTGGTTGTTTTTATTTAAGTAATTCTGCTTAGGCAACTGAGCTTCACCTTTTGCGAAGGACTAACACGCCCGCGACCAACAGTGCGGTCGGGCAACTGGCAAAGAGTGCCAGCTAGCGCACCGGTTTTATATCGGTGCTTTTCTATTTGAGAAACAAAAATGACAGACTTAACGAGTTATCGAAACATCGGGATTTTTGCCCACGTCGACGCTGGCAAAACCACCACAACCGAACGCATCCTGAAACTGACTGGAAAGATTCACAAGATCGGTGAAGTGCATGACGGTGCAGCGACCACTGATTTCATGGATCAGGAACAGGAGCGTGGAATTACAATTCAGTCTGCTGCAACCACTTGTTTCTGGAATGACCATCGCCTGAATATCATCGATACGCCGGGACACGTTGACTTCACAATCGAAGTTTACCGCTCCCTCAAAGTACTCGACGGTGGCGTGGGCGTGTTCTGTGGTTCGGGCGGTGTTGAGCCCCAGTCTGAAACCAACTGGCGCTACGCCAACGATTCCGGCGTTTCACGCATCATCTTTGTCAACAAACTGGACCGTATGGGTGCAGACTTTTACCGCGTGGTAAAGCAGGTAGAAGATGTGCTGGGAGCCAACCCTCTGGTAATGACACTGCCCATCGGCATTGAAGACGACTTCTCGGGCGTGGTTGATCTGCTGACTCGCAAGGCATGGATATGGGATGACTCCGGTGATCCGACCAAGTACGAAATCACAGATGTTCCGGACGACATGAAAGACAAGGTCGAGGAATATCGTGAAAAACTCATCGAAACTGCTGTTGAGCAGGACGACGAAGCGATGGAAAAGTACCTGGAAGGTGAAGAGCCTGACCTCGACACCATTAAGCGTTGTATCCGCAAAGGCACTATTGATCTTGTGTTCTTTCCAACTTTCTGTGGCAGTGCGTTCAAGAACAAGGGTGTTCAGAACGTTCTGAATGCGGTTGTCGACTACCTGCCGAACCCGGTTGAAGTCAAGCCGCAGCCAGAGGTTGATCTTGAAGGTAACGAAACCGGTGAGTTCGCGATAGTTGATCCCGAAAAGCCACTGCGTGCACTGGCGTTCAAAATTATGGACGACCGCTACGGCGCACTGACCTTTACCCGGATCTACACAGGTAAGCTTGAGAAAGGTACCAATATTCTGAACACCTTCACCGGTAAAACCGAACGCATCGGTCGTATCGTTGAAATGCACGCCGACTCACGTGAAGAACGTGATTCTGCTCAGGCAGGTGATATCGTGGCAATTGTTGGCATGAAAAACGTGCAAACCGGTCATACGCTGTGTGACCCGAAGCACCCTGCCACACTGGAACCAATGGTTTTCCCGGATCCGGTTATCTCAATTGCAGTGTCGCCAAAAGACAAGGCAGCATCAGAGAAGATGGGTATCGCGCTTAGCAAAATGGTCCAGGAAGATCCATCGTTCCACGTTGAAACAGACGAGGAAAGCGGTGAAACCATCATTAAGGGTATGGGTGAATTGCACCTCGATATCAAAGTCGACATCCTTAAGCGCACCCACTCTGTGGACGTTGAAGTTGGTAAGCCACAGGTTGCTTACCGCGAAACGATCACTCAGGGCGTTGACGATTCGTACACGCACAAGAAGCAGACTGGTGGATCAGGACAGTTCGCGAAAATTGACTATCGCATCGAACCTGCCGAAGTCGGTAGCGGTTTCACGTTTGAGTCGAAGGTAACCGGCGGTAACGTGCCACGCGAATACTGGCCAGCAGTTGAGAAAGGCTTTAAAACCAGTATCGAAAAAGGGGTTCTTGCCGGATACCCGTGCCTCGACTTCAAGGTCACCCTTGAAGATGGCGCTTTCCATGCGGTTGACTCCTCGGCGGTTGCTTTCGAAATTGCTTCAAAAGCAGCTTATCGTCAGTCCATGCCGAAAGCCGGGCCTCAGTTACTTGAGCCAATCATGAAAGTGGATGTGTTCACGCCTGAAGATCACGTTGGTGATGTGATTGGTGATCTGAACAGACGCCGCGGCATGATCCAGGGCCAGGAAGCTGGTCATACAGGCGTTCGTGTAAAGGCAGATGCTCCGCTGAGTGAAATGTTCGGATACATCGGTGACCTGAGAACTATGACTTCCGGTCGAGGTCAATTCTCTATGGAGTTCTCGCACTACGCTCCTTGTCCGAACAACGTTGCCGAAGTCATTATTGCCCAGGCAGCGGAGCTCAAGAAAGCTTCCTAACCTGTTTGGTTAACGGCTGCACAGTGTTTGCAGCCGTTAAGCCACGCTTAACGAGCCACAAGTTAGGATACCGTTTAATAACAATAGACAGGCCGTCCATGAAATATCTTTTACCGATTGTTTTCGCAGCCCTCAGCACCTCAGCAGGTGCCGCTGGTGATGCAGCCGCAGGCAAAGCGGCCGCCGCAACCTGTGTAGCCTGCCACGGCGCCAACGGCGTTAGTGCAATCCCGACCTACCCCAATCTCGCCGGTCAAAAAGAAGGATACCTGCTGGCTCAGCTCAAAGCCTTCAAATCAGGTGAGCGCAAAGGCGCCGCTGCTGCAATTATGGCACCTATGGCTGCCGGTCTAAGCGACCAGGCCATGATGGATCTGGCGGCATACTTCAGCCAAATGGATGCAGCAAAGTAAGTTTATTCCCACTCCACATCCGGCCGTTGGATGTGGAGTACCGGTTAAGTTCCGGACCCGCCAGCCAGCGACTTACGCTGCAGCTTAGCCGCTGCGTAAACCGCCTCGGTTCTGTTACTCACCCCCAGTAATTTAAAAGCTGCGGACACATGTGCCTTGACGGTGTGCTCGGATATTTTCAGGTTCTGTGCAATCACCTTGTTGGGTCTTCCCTGTACTACCTGAAGCAACACTTCCTGCTGTCTTTTCGAAAGGCAATCCAGCCCGGCGTTGCCACGCACCGTTGCATCTACCGGACGCCCGGCTACCGGTAAAGCATCGTCCAGCGCTTCGGCTGGCAGATAAGTGCCTCCGGCAGCAACGAGATGAATCGCCGCTGTCAGCACTGCGTAAGTGGCCGATTTAGGGATATAACCTGCAGCAC
>CALLLY010000200.1 GCA_938008205.1 uncultured Granulosicoccaceae bacterium | reverse complement strand
GCGTTACCCGCTGCGCCCACTGCTCTTGAACCAAGGCCCGCGGCAGCCGCAGCAACACCGGCTGCACCAGCGGCTACTTTGCCACCTGAAAAACCACCACTGCTGCCGCCCATGCCGGCTGACTCAAGGTGACCCAGCAGTCCCTGCGGAAGTGCTGCAGAGATATTGCTGCCCTGACTTTTCAGCATACTGGCTAGACCGGTAGCATTCAGACCATCGGACCTGGACTTGCGCTTAAGCAATCCCATAATCATTGGCGTGAGCATACCCAGCAGCGAGCCGGCAGAGCCCTTACCTAAACCGGTAAATCCGGCAAGACCGGAAATCATACCGGTGACGCCTTTATTCCCCATTAATGATCCCAGGCCTTTGGTGCCTGATTCGATGAGTGATGAAGACTGGTTGTTGCCAATCATTGAGCCGATGTTGTCGAGCAGGCTATCGTCCTGGTTGTCGACAATATTGAACAGGGTATCAGCGCCTGCAGGTTCTTGAGCTGCGTCGCCAATACCAGCTAATAGAGCGGGAATTGCGCCGTCAATAGCCGAGCGTGTTTTGTCGGGGCTTTCACCCAGCAATCCACCGATTTGACCGACGAGCTGATCGTTGATCTGGCCCTTGACTGCATCCATGATATTAAATGACATGCGTACTCCTAGTGTTTAATGCGTAAATTAGAGCGTTGCCTGAAGCGTTGATCTGATTTCCAGACACCTGCAAAAAGACAAAACGCGTACATTGGTTGAGCGGTAAAGCGGATCTCCGGAGGGTTAAGGAAAGCCGTTACTGGAAATATCTGCCAGCACGTAGCCACCCCCGACTGACCACTGGAATGTTATCAGAAAAAGGGGGTTGGTGAGGTTTGGGCAACTGTAAAATAAGGATGCAAGTGAGCTAAATACTTCCCTAAAATCAGTAGTTTCACGGATGCTTGTGGTGATATGTGCCAGTGGATTTGTAAGCTATTCGTTACACGGGAAATGGCACAGCAAGAGTGGGTGACTATGCGTGATTACTTTTACAGATTAACTACTATGAGGGTGTGATGCGGTTTGTCCGGCCACGGCTTGTTCAAAAGCGTTGGTGTCCAGCGGCTTGAAGTAGTAGTAGCCTTGCCCGTAATCACAGTTGATCGACTGCAGCTTGTGATGCTGAGCCTGGTTATCTATGCCTTCGGCAACGACATTCAGGCCAAGTGCACGCGCGATATTAACTGCACTGTGTACGATTGCAGCATCTCGTTTGTCTTCAATCATTTCTCTGATGAATGCCTGGTCGATCTTAATCGTGGAAGCAGGCATGCTCTTAAGATACTGCAGTGAAGAGTATCCGGTACCGAAATCGTCAAGTGAAATACCAAAGCCGAGATTTCGCAGTAACGCAAGCTGCTTGCGACCGGCCTCAAGGTGTTTGATGGCAACCGTCTCAGTGAGCTCCAGGCTAATGTCACGTGGTGAAATGGCGTGTTGTTCTGCCAGTGCCACAATGGTTTCGGCAAAGTTGCTTTCATCCAGCTGCATGGCAGAGACATTAACAGACACAAACAATCCAGGGCACTGCAAGGTAGTGTGCCACTGTGCCACTTGTCTGAAGCTGGTACTTAACACCCACTCACCCACCGAATGGATATCACCGTACATTTCAAGAATAGGGAGGAGCTCTGCTGTGTCGAGGTTGGCGGGGGAGTCGGCAACCCATCGTAACAAGCACTCGCAACCGACAATGCTGCCGTCGGCAAGTGACACGATCGGCTGATAGGCGAGCTGAAACAACTCATCGTAGTCGCGTGCCCGCAGCAGATTAACAATTTCCCGCTGCCGCGTGAGGGCGTGTTGTGCATGTTCGGAGAATAGAAAGATCGAGCCTCGTTTATTATGTTTGGCTTGTGTCAGCGCCTGTTCACTGAGTTTAAACAGCTCTGCAAGGTCGAGGGTTTCCACCTCTTGTACCGCAGCACCCACCGAGCAGGTGACATTGATACTATTGCCATTGAAGTCGATGGGTTCGGCAATGGTCGCCTGAATACGATGAATAATTGCCTCTGCTGTTTTCGGTGCAATCAGGTTGCACAGTACAATGGCAAAGTGATTAGAGTCCATACGACCGACCTGGTCTTCGTCTCGCAGTTCGCTTTCAATACGGCTTGCTACTTCCTTCAGAACAGCATCTCCGGCAAAGTAACCAAACACATCGTTAATCTGCTGGAAGTAGTCAATGTCCAGAATCGCCAGCGCAATAAATTCACCATCAGCATGCGGTTGTTTTTGAAAGTCTGATAAAAAACTGGTGATCGCTTTGCGGTTTGCAGTACCGGTCAGTTGATCGACTGACGCCATGTTATCCAGGGCCTGCTGCTTTTTAGTCAGCGCCAGATCGGACTGGCCGAGTTTGCGCCGCAGCGATCGGATGTGCGCGTACTGCCAAAGTGTGCCTGCCCCGATGAGTGTGAGCGCTGCAAGCAGTGTGAAATACCCAGATGATTTCTTGTTTGGTGTTTGTGCCGCAGATTGTGTTTGCGCGGCCACTTCACTTGAGCCGATGACCACCCTGGCGCCGGCTTGTTGCTCAGCAGACTGCGCATGCCAGCTATAAGCACTGTAAGAGGTAAGCAGTAAAACTGACGCAGTAATGGTCACCAGCAGCCGCATGATTTTTTTCACAACTACCGACCGCGCGCTGCTTTTCATGCCAACAAGGCGCTGCGCCATGCCAAGGCTTTTTGTTGCGGCTTAAGTGAGGCCATTGCCGGGCTTGAGGAGGGTAGTGAAACCAGCTCGATACCGGTAGATAAATTCAGTTCGGGCAGCACGTGCTTTCTGAACAGTTTCTCTGCAGCTTTACCGTTAAAGGCAATGAGTTCCAGTTGCGTGTGCATTTTCAAGAAAGTATTGAAGTCATTACAAACAATGCTCTTTGGATCTATGTTGGCATCCAGACTGCCGGGGCGTTTGCAATGTGCCAATACATCCCACAACGCAATCCGTGCATGTTTCAGGAGTTTGATTTTCTCGCAATAAGTTTCAGGAGCAGGGGGTGTGCCAAACAGTTGCTGCACAATAGGCCAGAAAGCGTTTCTGGGGTGTGCGTAATACTCGTGTGCGTCCAGTGATGCGACGCCGGGCATTGAACCCAGTATCAGCAGACGGGCATTGGACTCGGATAATGCAGCAAAGGCACTGAGAGTGGGTTCGCCGCTGTTCATTCAAGACCCGGTGGCTTCCTCGCTGAGGCGTCGAAAATAGTCAGCACTGCGTTTGCTGAACCCTTTGGGTGCCGCCGGCGTTTTCGCGCTGCGAACTCCACTAATGCCCTGTTTTTCACGATACACCTGCAGTTCCAGTTGTTCCAGTTGCCGCAGTAGCAGCCGGACTTCAGCATCGATACGTCTGTCGCTTTCCGGGCTGTCGGTGGTTTGCCGCATCCGTGATGCAAGTTCCTGCATCTCGGTGATGGTACCTTGCGAAAGGCCGTCGATATCTGCACCGACAAGGCGTTCCAGTTCGGTACTTGCCTCACTGAGTAACTGTTGCTGACCACCGTTAATTTGTGCCTGTGTTTCGCCGAGGGTTCCGCGGTTTTGTCCCGACGATCCCGGCTGACCGCTATTACCGGACCCTTGCTGCTGCGAGCCGGATTGCCCCTGTTGCTGAGAACCCTGCTGCTGTGATCCTTGTTGTTGAGAACCCTGTTGTTGAGATCCCTGGGGCGACCTTTCGAGTTGTTGTTGGCGGGCTTGACCGGATTGGTTAAGTGCCTGATTCAATGCCTGCCGCAGTTCCTGGATAGATTGCGAAGCATCGGCGGCAGTAATTTCCTGCGAAGGTGGTGCACCTGCTTCAGCCTCTGCAAGTTGCCCGGCTTCACTCAGATCCTGTTGAAGATTGCGTAGTGCCTCAGTCACACGTTGCTCACGAAGAGAAGCTTGTGGCGCCAGACCTTCTTCGATCATATCACCTGATATACCCATCAGCTCTGCTGCCTTTGTTTGATCGAGCCTGTCCAGCGCTTCCTGCAGCTTTTCACTGGTTTGCGGTGCATCTTCAGCAAAACGTTTAGTCGCATCGGTCAGTTGGTTCTTTACCGATTCGAGCGCACGTTGCATCTCTCGTTTTTGTTCGGCAAGTTCCTGTTGCTCCTGCGGAGACAATCCGCTGGTAAATTCGTTGTTGTTTCTCGCTTCAATAGATCGTTGCATGGCTTCACGCAGCTGTTGCGCGGTATCGAGCTGTTGCTGTGTGAGTTCGCGTACTTCTTCAGAAGCGTTGCTTAGCTGATCCTGCAGGCGCTGTTGTCTTTGCGCCTGCATCTGCTCAAGTGATTCCTGCAGTCGACGACTGGCGGACTCCATTGATTGCTGAGCAGCTTCGCTGTTCTGGTTGTTATCGGCGTTTTGCAGATCGCGAATAGCCTGTTCAAGATTCTGCATCGCCTGTTGCTGGCCCTGGCTACCTTGTTGCCCGCCTTGTTGACCACTC
>CALLLY010000199.1 GCA_938008205.1 uncultured Granulosicoccaceae bacterium | reverse complement strand
TTCGATGGCCTGTTCAAGCGATTTGCTGTTCGGATCGTAGTTCAGGTCTATTCGCACGTGACGGTATTCATGTTCGTCGTTCATTGCGATCAGTGTTTCGAATTTTTCCCGCGACAATACTGGTGAACGTACCAGCAGTCTGCGTGAATGATCGACCGTTTCACTGAACAGATTTTTTTCTGCACCCAGGCAGGTTTCGAGCGACATCACGATCGACTCTCGAAGCGGATCTATGGGCGGGTTGGTAACCTGTGCGAACTGTTGTCTGAAATTTTCATAAAGAGAACGCACGCGGGTGGATAATACCGGGAACGGTGTGTCGTCACCCATCGAACCGATGGCTTCCTGTGCGTCTTCTGCGAGCACACGCAGTATCTGATCGCGCTCTTCAAAGCTGACACCAAACATTTTTTCGTATTGGTTGAGTTGCGCGGTGTCCATAGGCGGTGTGTTGGGTGGTGCATCACGCAAGCGTGATCGCAGGTGTCTTGAGTGTTTTTGCAGCCATCGTGCATAGGGTCTGCGGGTTTTCAGCATGTCGTCGATTTGTTCCGGCAATAACAGGTCACCGGTCTCGGTATCGACGGCGAACATTTGTCCAGGTTTTACTCTGCCTTTGCTAACAACATCGCGCGGTTCATAGTCGTGCACGCCAATTTCCGAGGCGAGGGTGATCATGCGATCACGTGTGATGACATAGCGGGCAGGTCGAAGGCCATTGCGATCAAGTACGCAGGAGGCAAAACGCCCGTCGGTCAATACCACGCCGGCAGGTCCATCCCACGGTTCCATATGCATGGAGGCGTATTCAAGCCAGGCGCGCATCTCGGCGTCGGTGGAATTCATGTTGTGCCATGCGGGCGGTAACAATAGTCTCATGGCGCGAAAGATATCCATGCCACCGGCGATCAATACTTCGAGCATGTTGTCCAGTGACATTGAGTCGGAGCCACCCATTGAAACCAGCGGCAGTAGTTCCCTGAGTTCCGGTAACAGTTCGCTATGAAACTTTGCCGCGCGTGCATTAGCCCAGTTTCGGTTGCCACGAATGGTATTGATTTCACCATTGTGTGCGAGATAGCGGAAGGGTTGTGCCAAACGCCATTGGGGAAGTGTGTTAGTTGAAAAACGCTGATGAAATACTGCGATGCGAGATGTCAGGGTAGGGTCATTGAGATCGGTATAAAATTCCGGAAGCCTGTCAGGCATCATTAAGCCTTTGTACAAAATGACATCGGCAGACAATGAACAAACATAGAAGTCCGGGTCTTCATCACGCAAAGTTATTTCTGCTTTGCGGCGTGCAACGAACAAGTTGCGGTTGAACTCTGCGATATCCATATGCACTGGCGCGCTTACAAACAGCTGTTCAATCAGTGGCTGCGACTTACGCGCCTCAGCGCCACAACCTTCCGGGTTGACCGGTACAGTACGCCAGCCATTGACGGTCAGGTTGCGGTGCTCAATTTCTGCAGATAACACATCACGGGCACGTTGCGCGCGGTGCTTATCGGTATTTAGAAAAATCATTCCCACGGCAAAGTTGCGGCCTGGCTCAATATTGTTGAGACGAGCTTGCTCGCGCAAAAAGGCAACAGGCTTCTTTAACAACAGACCGCAGCCGTCACCGGACTTTCCATCGGCGGCCACTGCGCCGCGATGAGTCATTCGTGCAAGGGCATTGACCGCGGTTTTGACAAGCTTGTGTGTCGCTTCGCCGTCGATTTGGGCAATCAGACCGAAACCGCAGTTGTCGTGTTCAAAGTCGGGGTGATAAAGGCCTGTGGCGGCCAGTTTTTCTAATGGATTCATGCGCGGGAAGTATCAGGCAAAGTGGACTGCAGTGCCGATTAATTTGCTGGCACTGGCATGCCGGGTGCGGGGTAATGAACCCGGAGATAAACCTCCGGGGTGCAAGTCTAAGGCCGGGCCTCAGATTTGAGGAATGCTGAGCCGGTGTTGTTTTAGCGTTGCGCTTTGATTGCGGACTGCAGGTCGCCAATCGGACGAATCCAGACACCGAATTGCTTGGCTGCCGGGTCCATACTTTCAACGGCTGCGATGGCTTCTTCGCGGGTGTTATACAGGCCGCTCAACAGTCCGAAAACCGGATTTTTACTGTTGGTGGTCAGGAACGGGTAAATGGCTACCGGTTCCTGTGCCGGCAGTGACTGCGCTAAATCAATAATGTAGCCGCGCTCGCGTGAGGTGGCAAGCTGCACTGTGAACTTGCCGGATTCCTGAAACAACACCCAGCGCTCGTTTTCAACCGCACGTTGAATGGCGGGTTGCGCATCGGCTTCTGTGACGTTCAGCGGCACACCGTTGGAATCAGTCAGTCGCGGTTGAACAGGAACTGCAATGCCCCCATTGTCGTTGTCGCTGACTGAGGCTGCATCGGTATCACCGCTCAGCAGCGGGTCTACCTGTTGAGTGACTGAATTGCTCGCACCGGAAACAACCACCTCTACAGATTCCGGCAATGCCTGGGCAGTACCTTGCGAGGAAATCGCGGTGTTTTCGGCGATTAACTGTGATTGCTCTTCGGTTTGGATGACTGAGGGTTCTGCCGAGATTTGTTCTGCGCGCTGCGCGACGGTGTCGGTGACAGTTTCAAGGATATCTGAACCGGTATTGACGGTGTCCTGTGCTGCAGTGACGGTCTCACGAACCAGGCCATCGGCCTGCTCATTGGTTCCTTCAACAACCTGGGTAACCGTCTCGGTGAGGTTATTGGCGGGTTCAGTGACAAGCGCTGAGGTGTCGGCGACAGGCGCTGCCGGTTCCTGCACCACCGTGACCAGTTCGTCTTCCGGCTTCAGCAAATCATTTGTGCTGTTCACGGTGGAATTGATGCTGGTAGTGTTGTCTGCCAAAGTACCGGTGGCGGTATCAGTAGTCGTTTCGACTATTGGTTGTGTGGAGTTTTCTGCAACGACCAGGTTATCTTCGGTGACTACGGTGTCCGTGCTGTCGGTGTCACCGACAATAATCGGTGAGTCCGTCGTGACAGCATCTGTGGTCACCACGACTGGATTGTTGTCGACGCTGACAACCTGATCAGGTTTATCGCCAACAAAAAACATGGAAATACCCCAGGCGATCAGGCCTACGGCAGCGGTACCCAGTGCGACCAGCGGCCATCCCAGTGCTGATAGAAAACCTTTTCCGCCCACTGCCGCGGCGGGTGCGGGCGTATAGACTTTGTTGAGATAGTTCGCTGCGGAGGCATTGATTCCCACCGGAAGACCATCTGATTCACGATAAATTTTAGCAATGGCTTTTTCGGTGAAAGGGAAAGCATCGGCATGGCCTGCCTGCTTGAGCCGTGAAGACAGGTAATCCTGAATGCGCGATTCATCCAGAGACTGCAGGGTGGTCTGGCTTGGCTGGTAGGTGCCTTCTTCAAATTCGTCGGCCAGAGCGTCTAGCTGTGCTGGCAGTGTCGCGTCACCAGTGAGGAGTAGTCTGGCGGTCTGTTCGCCGGATTCGCTGACGAAAGCGGGCATCAGGCTGATCAGTTCGCCGATTTCTTCAACCGGGGCGAGGTGCGCGTCGTCGATTGCAAGTACCACGCTTAGTGTGTTGTCGCTGAGATTTTCAAATAACGGAACCAGCGCATCGACATGATCGTTGATTGATTCTGCGTTGTGTTCTTCTGAGCTGAGCTGATGGAGTACCGCAGCCAGGAAGGCCAGCGATTCAAAATTTTCGTCACCTTTGGCAACGAAGGGCTTGATATTGTTTTTACAGTGCTTGAGAAGTTGCGACAGAAAAACCGATTTACCTACGCCCTGTTCACCGACAAATAAATGGACTGAATCACCGAAGCGAAGATTTTGTTCGAGCGTGGCTCTGACTTTCTGGGTTGCTGAGTCTGAAAACCGACTGAACTTTTTGTTGTCGACAAAAGGCTGTTCACTGACGCCGAGCTCTGCAAGAGTTTCATCCGTCAGGCGTGCGTCGCTGAGAGATTGGTCTGTTGCCATTGTTTCTACCCGGTCTGTGTTGGTGAGTTGTTTTACCTGTGGAAAGCTACGCTGTAATTACAACACAGCCTGCATGCCGTTTGTTCGCGTAAGCGCGTGATCTGTCAGGCAAAGCTGCGCCAAGTGTAGAGTAGACAGTGTCTGACGGCAACGGCAGGGGATAGCCGTAACGATCTTTTAAACAAGAGTCGTCTCAGGCATGCGCGAGTTTGAGACCGCTATTTGTTAAGAGTCTGAAACAACGTTGTTCTCAATAGTTCCGTATCGAACGTGCTACTGAGGAAAGCGCCGCCAACATCGTTCATTAACACCAGTGTTAGTACGTTATCGCGTACTTTTTTGTCGCGGTACATTAAGTCCATAAATTGCTCACTTGTCATGTCCGCAGGCGGTTCGGTTGGCAATCCGACGCTTTTGAACGTATTTACTACCGAGTCAACAATCTCTTCGGCGAGAAAACCCGAGTTAGCAGAAAAGCGTGCAGCCATACACATTCCTGCTGCTATAGCCTCGCCGTGCAGCCAGTTGCCGTAGCCCATCGCAGTTTCTATGGCATGCCCGAAGGTGTGGCCAAGATTGAGCAGTGCACGCTGGCCGCTTTCACGCTCGTCGGCTGCCACAATTCGCGCTTTGTTGCCACAGCAGCGGGTAACGGTATAGGCGAGCTTATCGGTATCGAGTGCCAGCAGATCCTGCAGGTTGTCGTTCAGCCAGTGATAGAACTCGGCATCGTCAATCAGGCCGTATTTTATAACTTCGGCAAGGCCCGCTTTTAGCTCTCTTGGCGGCAGTGAACGCAGCGTGCTCATATCAGCGATAACGCAGGCAGGTTGATGAAATGCACCAATCATGTTCTTACCCAGCGGATGATTAACGCCGGTTTTACCACCGACTGATGAATCAACCTGCGCCAACAATGTGGTAGGCACTTGTATAAAGGTAACACCGCGCTGAAAAGTAGCCGCAGCAAAGCCGCAGATGTCGCCAACCACACCACCGCCAAGAGCTATCAGCGTGCAGTTGCGATCAAATTTGTATTGCATTAGCGCATCGTAGATCTGACTGACGGTGTCCAGTGTTTTTTGCGATTCTCCGGCAGACAGCGTAATCGACTGGCATTGATAATCACTCAGCATGGCCAGCGTTGCTTGTAGATAGTGCTGTGCGGTATTGCTGTCACAAACAACCAGCACCTTGTTGCCGCGAATATGTTTCTGGAAATACGACAGATCGTTATAGATGTTGCTGTCGATATAGATCGGGTAGCTTCGCTCGCCCAGTTCGACTTGTAGTGCGTTCATGGTGACTCGACGGTTTCTTTCAGCTGTTGTTGTGTTTCAAACTTTTCAACCACGGCGCATATTTTATCGACCACGCGTTTGTGGCTCTGGCGACTGGTACTGACGTGAATATGTGCCACTGACCGGTAGATAGGATCACGTGTGCGATTCATCTCGAGCAGAATTTCGCGGGCGTTTTTATTTTTTAGCAGAGGTCTGGAATCGTTGCGTGAGGTGCGTTCAATTTGCACATCGATGTTTACATCCAGAAATACCACAATCCCTCGGGATTTGATGCAGCGGCGGTTTTGCTCTCTCAGCACAACTCCGCCACCGGTGGCTAGAACGATGTCCTGCTTTAATGTGAGGTCATCGATCATGCGCTCTTCGCGTTCTCGAAACCCGGCTTCGCCTTCAAAGTCGAAGATGGTCGGGATATCTACTCCGCATGACGCTTCAATCTCTCTGTCGCTATCGTAGAAAGTGCGGCGTAGCCGTCGGGCCAGTTGTCTGCCGACGGTGGTTTTACCGGCGCCCATGGGGCCGATGAGAATAATGCTAGCCATAACAGTGCAGGGTGCTCGGATACTCGACACCCTACAGGAAAAACAGTCTTATTTCAGACCAAAAAAAACCGCGCTGTTGCGCGGTTTTTTTTACTTCATTTGGAAGCTGACTGGTTAAATCAGTTACCCAGACTTTGCGAATTTTCTTTGATGATTTTTGGTGTAACAAACACCAGTAGTTCAGACTTATCATCTTCAGATATGTTTCGCTGAAACATTTTTCCAATCAGCGGCAGGTCGCCGAAGAATGGCACCTGGCTGCGCTGCTGCAGGAAGGTCTGTTCGTAAACTCCACCCAGCACCAGTGTTTCGCCGTTGGCCACCAGCACCTGGGTGCTGACTTCCTGAGTATTAATGCTCGGGATGCCGTTGGTTTCTTCGCCACGAGAGTCTTTGCTGACCGTCAGATCCATGATGATGCGCTCATCAGGTGTGATCTGTGGTTTTACTCGTAATCCCAGAACCGCTTTTTTGAAGCTGGTGGTTGTGGCACCGCTGGATGAAGCTTCCTGGTAAGGAATTTCCACACCTTGTTCAATGTGAGCTTCACGCTGGTTGGCAGTGATAACCCGCGGGCTTGAAACCACTTCACCACGACCTTCGGCCTGCATGGCTGAAAGTTCCAGTTCAAGCAGGGTGCCGAACGGGAGTTTAGCAAGTGCCAGCCCCAGGCCGGCAGTTGGTGCGGCAACAGGCAGGTTAACGTTAAAGCGATCGAGACCGGTCGGCAGGCCGCCGGTAATCTGACCTCGCGCAGCAGATGCGCTGCCACTGATAACGCCGCCGTTGTCGCCTTCGCCGGTTGTATTTCTATTGACACCGAAGCGTGCACCGATCTCTTTGTTGAAGTCGTCAGTGGCGATAACAATGCGTGACTCGATCAGTACTTGCTGTACCGGTACATCCAGTCGGGTGACCAGCGCGCGTACTTTGCCAAGTACTTCGGCGGTATCGTTAACCAGGATTGTGTTGGTGCGATCATCGATCGTGACGTTGCCACGCTCAGAAAGAACACCGCCGGTTTCTGATTTCAGGATGGCTGCAACTTCCGTTGCCTTTGCATAGTTAACCTGAACAAATTCGGTGCGAAGTGGCTCAAGTTCAATCGCTTGCTTGGCTGCTTCACGCTCGGCAGTTTCCCGTGCCGCGATCTCTGCCGCAGGTGCCACCATGATGACATTGCCGGAGCCGCGCTTATCAAGTCCCTTGGTACGCAGGATAATATCCAGTGCCTGATCCCAGGGAACGTTTTTAAGTCGTAGTGTGAGTTTGCCGGAGACACTGTCGCTGACCACAATATTCAGGTCAGTAAAGTCTGCCAGCAGCTGCAGCACCGAACGTACTTCGATGTCCTGGAAATTCAGTGAAAGCTCTTCACCGGAGTAACGAACCCCTTTGTTTACCGCGGGTGCCGGAGGATTAAACGTCGCAGGTGTCGGACTGGAGTAGTCCACACCGCTGTCGGCCGGCTGGTAGGCGACCTCGTCGACCTTTGGCATGGGTGCCATCTTAACCGTGCTTGGCGGTGCGGCATCTTCTACCAGTTCTTCAACCGGTGCACCGGTCTTAACATCGATAACAGAGTTTTCGATATCAGCGGGAGTCGATACTGATTCGTCGAGAATCAGTGGTGATTCAGGTGCCTGCACCGGTGCGTCGGAGTTATAGTCAAGTGGCAGACTTGCCGGTAGTTCCAGGACCACACCACCATCGTCAGAATCGGAAAGCGGGTCGATGGCATCGTTCAGCAGAGCGCCGTCGTCTTCAGGAAACGATGACATGGTCTCAGGGTCAAGTTCGCCCTGAGCATCTGAATCCAGTGTTACGCGCAGAATGTTGCCATCGATTTCGGTTTGATAGCCCGACATCTCTTCCAGGTTCAACACCACCCGTGTGCGGTCGTTGGCTTCAACAATATTGACGCTTTCGACATTGCCGGTACCTACCGGTACCACCCGCTTGTTCAGAGCGTTGGTTGTGCCCATCAGGTCGATAGCAATTCGTGCCGGCTGTTCTATCTGAAACGAGCTGGTTTCAGTGACAGACTCACTCAGTTTGAATGCGATCTGTTGCTGATTGCCCGGCAACATCGTGTGACTGACGTCGTCGAGCGTTGCCGCAAAGGTGGTGGAAACGAGTGCTTGCGCACCCATGGCTAGTGCCAGCAGCCGCATCTTACCCAAGTGCTTGCATCGGGTTGAACCGCTACTGACGGGTAGGTCGCAGGCTGATGATTTATTCACCGATTTTCTCCGTCGCGTCATTGTACTTTTGTTTATTGCTATGCCAGTCGTAGCGATCATTCTTCGTCACCTAGCGCTAACTGAGCGTCACGTTGTATCCAGCCGCTGATCCCATCGGGAATCAACTCGACCAGACTGATTTGGTTTTCTGAAATGCCTGTGATCTTGCCATGGTTCTGACCGGCGTAGTTACCGGGTTGAACGCGGTGAATGGTGCCTTCAGGATCCTGTATTAATGCCCAGCTGGTGGTACTTTGTTTAAGTATGCCAACCATCTGTAGTGCATCGAGCGGGAAGCTTTCAAGTGATTCACGGCGACGGTTGTCGCTGGGCCGCGGGCCGCTCGATGAAGGAGCTGCACTGGCGGACACTTCGACGTGCGGTTTAAACGGATCGCGCAGGTCTTGTTCGGTATATGAGAACGATTCGTACTGCGCAAAGTCCGGCAGCGGATCAACACGACCCTGATGCTTTGACTTGGTTTCGGCAACAAACCGTTCGAGATCGCTGAGGTCGCTGTCGCAACCTGCAAGAACTGCTGTTCCTGCCAGTGCGATGGCAAACCTGCGCAACCAGGCAAACCGGGAAGAGGATGTCATTAGTTTCACGCCTTACGCCTCGTCATCGTCTAGGTAGCGGTAGGTAGTGGCTGTTAAGTCCATCTTTAACTTCTGGACTCGTCTTCCATCTGACTTGGAATTTCTAGCCTCACCCGACGGAGTAATTTGAATGTTATGCAGCGTTACAATCCTTGGCAGAGCTGCCAGACCGCTGACAAAATTTCCGAACTGGTGATAGTTGCCTGTCACGCTTATCTTGATCGGATACTCCACGTAGAATTCACGTGCGACTTCTTTACCGGGTTTGAAGAACTCAACTTCAAGCCCTGCCGCAACACTGGTCTGTGACAGATCTATAAGCAGACTTTCGATGTCTGTTTTGTTTGGCAGTTGTCGCAACATAACGTTGAATGTGCGCTTCATTTCTGCAAGCTGTTCAACATACGCTTCGCGGTTAGCCGCTTTTGCCTGAGTTTGATCAAACAGGGTTTTCAGCGAGCTTTCTTTCGCAGCGATAACATCATGCTGTTCAAACTTTGGCTTTACGATAAACCAGATACCTGCAAATACGATTGCCGCAAACAGCAGTGCAAGTACAAAGACACGCGCAGCCATTGGTGCTGTGCCGATCTTTTTCAGGTCGTTTGCTTCAAGGCCCTGAAGATCTGAAAATGCTTGTCCGATATCCATTTTGTGCCTCTATTCGTCGCTAACGGCGAGTTGGGTGTCATCAGCTTTCGCAACGGATTGTGACAAGCGCAATTTAAATGTGCTGACACCGCTGTTTTTAGCTGACTGAATAACCTCCAGGCCCGGCTGCTTAAACCAGTCAGAAGCGTCGAGGTTTCTCATCAGGGTAGATACCCGTGCGTTCGAGTCGGCACGCCCTTCAATAGACAGCTTGTCATTATCTTGCTTCATGGAAAGCAGATAAGCGCCTTCCGGTACCCGCTCTGCAAGTTCCTGAAAGGTGTGGACAACCTGTGGTCGTTTGGTCTGCAGTTCCTGAATAATATCCATGCGGGCAAGCAGGTTGGATTTGGTAGATTCCAGTTCCTCGATCTCTTTAAGCTCGGCTTTGAGCTTGTCGATCTCGCGTTGCATGTAGTCGTTACGTGACTGCTGATAGTCGATCTTGTTTTGTGCGAACTTGGAGCCTGCGAAAACAACACCGGCTGCGACCAGGCCGGTAACCAGCGCCGTTACGCCAAACTGTTTAGTTTGCTGGCGCCGTTGTTCTTCGCGCCAGGGTAGTAGATTAATCTTTGCCATTAGTCGAAGCCTCTGGTCGCCAGTCCGGTTGCGATCATCATCGCCGGGCCATCTGATTGGAGCCGCTGCTGTGCCACCCCGGGAGCGCACTGAATATTTTTAAACGGGTTGGCAATTGCTGTTGGTGTCCCGATTTGCTGTTCGATCAGTTCCGCTATGCCGGGTATCTCGGCACAACCGCCCGCTAACAGAATTTCATCGACGTAGTCGTTCTGATCTGCGGAGAAGAAGAACTGCAGGAAGCGATTGGCCTGCTGCACGATTTGATCCTTAAAAGGACTGAGGATTTCCGGTTCATAGTTATCCGGTAATCCGCCGACACGTTTCACTCGTCCGGCATCTTCGTAGGAGAGGCCGTAGCGACGCATAATTTCTTCAGTCAATTGTTTGCCGCCAAACGGCTGCTCACGGGTGTACACCAGATTATCTTCGCGAAACACGCTCAGGCTTGTCATGGTTGCCCCGATATCGAGCACCGCAATGGTCTTGGATTTCCAATCGAGATCCGAAGTCTGTTGAATCAGCTTGCAAGTGTGTTCGATAGTGTAGGGTTCGATGTCGACAACTTTTGCAGTCAGGCCACCGATCTCGCAGGCGGCTGTTCGCTCTTCGACGTTCTCACTTCGACTGGCAACCAGCAGCACATCATTGGCGCTGGGCTGGTCTTCGCTCGGGCCAATGACCTGGTGGTCCAGGTTGACCTCTTCGAGTGCGTAGGGAATATATTGATCGGCTTCAAGCTGAATCTGTGCTTCCAGCTCTGCTGGTTTCAGACCGGCCGGCATTTGAATGACCTTGGTGATCACCATGGCGCTGGGTACCGCCACCGCCGCCAGTTTCCGCTTTGATCCGGATTTTTTCAGAGCGCGCTTGATTGCCTCACCAACAGCCTCCACATCCTGAAGACTCTTGTCGTTCATGGCGTTGGCTGGCAGCGGCTCGACCGCGTAGCTTTCGATGCGATACGCTGATTTGGTGCGACTGAGCTCAAGCAGTTTTACCGACGTTGAGCTAATGTCTATACCAACCAGGTTCGACTGTTTATTTCCAATTGAGAAATTCATAATATGGGGTCACGCCCAGGCAATATGCTCGTTGGTTCAATCCAAAGATGTTTTGAATTTTTAATAAGTTGCAAGGTTTTTTCACAAAACCTGGTGCAACTGCCATAATGGAACTGCAAAAGGCACTCCAATTTTTATTCTGGTCTGCCCAAAGCGTTAACGACGTCCACAAACGGTGAGTTTTTTCGCTCATCACGGATTCCACTGGCTGCCATTGAGCGCAAATTCGCGATTTCACCAGCCGCCTTAATTGAGTGTCGATTTTTGATAGGTCACATTTTCAGAGTGTTGGCAGGACTGGCTGTTCTGGCAATTGTCATTGTGGGTGTCGCCGGCTTTTTCACTTACAAGCGCCTCGAACCGAACCTTCCGGATATTGATGCGCTGGCAGACGTTGAGCTCCATTTACCGTTGTCTGTCTACACGAGTGATGCCAAGTTAATTGCCGAGTTCGGCGAAAAGCGCCGCGAACAACTGCTTATTGAAGACACCCCGCAAACATTAATTGACGCGGTGATTGCCTCGGAAGATGATCGCTTCTATGAGCACCCGGGGGTTGATTATCAGGGGTTGCTGCGCGCTGGTATTAACTTGATCAAGACCGGTAAAAAGGGGCAGGGGGGCAGTACCATTACGATGCAGGTGGCCCGCAACATTTATTTGTCGCCGGAAAAAACCTACGTCAGAAAAATCAACGAAATCCTGCTGGCGCTTAAAATAGAGCGACAAATTACCAAGGATGAGATTCTCGAGCTCTACCTGAACATCCCTTATCTGGGTAACCGGGCCTACGGTGCTGCGTCTGCGGCCAAGGTGTATTACGGTAAACGCGTGGCGGAGCTTGATCTGGCCGAGGCCGCAATGATTGCCGGTCTGCCCAAAGCGCCGTCACTTTATAATCCTATTGTTAATCCCGAGCGGGCACTGGTTCGACGCAACTACGTACTGCGCCGGATGTTTGAGCTTGGCAAAATTACGCGTACCGAGTTTGAAGATGCCAAAAATCAGCCGGTAACCGCCAAGTTACATCGTGCTGCGACAGAACTGGAAGCTGGATATGTCAGTGAAATGGCTCGCGCACAAATGGTTGAATGGTTGGGCAACGCCGCTTATACCGGTGGGTATAAAGTCTATACCACTATTGATAGCAAACATCAGCTGGCCGCAAACAAGGCATTACGCAAAGCGCTGCAAAGCTATGAGCAACGCCATGGCTTCCGTTTGCCGGGCAAGGCTGCACCGGAAGATGCGCAGTCGCAGGAAACTATTGATGAAATTCTGGCGTCACTGCCGGGCTCGGGTGATCTGAGTGCGGCAATGGTGACCGAGGTCAATGACACCGTTGCCAAAGCGCAAATGCAGGGTGGGCGCGTTATTGAAATCCCGTGGCCTAACATGGCCTGGGCGTCGCCGATGCGTGAAGACGACGAAAAAATCCGTCAGTTTTCCAAACCGTCTGAGTTACTCAGTCCACTCGATCTGATATATGTTAGTGAAATTACCGAGATTCCCGAGCCTGCTCCTGTTAAAAAAGATGAACCACCGCCGTTGTTGCCGGTGCCCGGGTTTGCGCTGGCGCAAATGCCTGATGTAGAAGGTGCGCTGGTGTCACTTTCGCCGACTACCGGCAAAATAGTCGCGCTGGTTGGTGGTTTTGATTTTTATCGCAGTAAGTTTAATCGCGTGACGCAGGCCTTCCGGCAGCCCGGTTCTAACTTCAAACCATTTGTCTATTCTGCTGCACTGGAACACGGCGACACTGCTGCGACCATTTACAACGATACGCCGATCGTACTTGAAGATAACGTGCTTGAAGACGAATGGCGTCCACGTAACTACTCAGGCAGATTTTTCGGACCCACCCGTTTGAGAGAAGCGTTGGTGAAATCCAGAAATCTGGTGTCAATTCGAGTTTTGCAGGAACTGGGTATTCCCAAAACTATCCGTTATGCACGTCGATTCGGCTTTCCTGATCGCAGTTTGCCGAAAAATCTATCGCTGGTACTTGGCAGCGGGGATATGACACCTTTGCAGCTGGCAACGGGTTATACCGTGTTTGCCAATAATGGATACTCCGTGCCCACCAGGTTTATTGACAAGATTGTTGATGGTGAAGGACGGATCGTGTATTCCGCGCCGGAGGTGGTTCTGTGCGAAACCCCTGAACAATGTGAACAGCTTGCAGGTAGAGATGCGGCAAGTGCAGATGCGGCAACTGTAACTGCGGAAAGCCAGGCTGTTGAAAATATCGCAGCAACTGAAGTTGCCGCCTCCGAGGAAACGCTTGCTGACAATGCGACAGTTACGGGCATACCTGAAGCACCGGATGTACTTGCTGCACCGCGTGTAATTGACGCTCGCAATGCCTTCATTATGCGATCCGTGATGCGTGAAGTTATTCAGCGAGGTACCGCAACACGTGCCAAAGTGCTGGGACGCAACGACATCGGCGGAAAGACCGGCACCACC
>CALLLY010000198.1 GCA_938008205.1 uncultured Granulosicoccaceae bacterium | reverse complement strand
CAAAGCGACTCGATGGTACACTCGACATGCTTCCTTTGTGCATCCTAATGTCTACTAATAATTGAGAATAATGGCCGAGTTAATACTACGTCCGAGTCCTTCTGCACTGATTTGCGAGCAATACTGAAAACCCTATGAACTATCTGTTTCTTATTGCTGCAGCAACCATGATTAGCCTGGCCGTGATTCCTATTATGGTCCGGCTTGCGCCCAAACTTGGCATGATGGATATGCCGGACGATGACCGAAAAGTGCACTCCAATCCGATCGCACGAGTCGGTGGCTGGGGCATTATCATTGGCGCACTGATTCCTGTCATTACGCTGACACAGATCGATTCCATTGTGCTGTGCTATCTGTTTGGCAGTCTGACGTTACTGGTCTTCGGTGCGCTGGATGACAAACAGGAGATGGGCCACTACATGAAGTTTATCGGCCAGTTTATCGCGGTAATACCGATGATTTATCTGGGCGGACTTTACGTTAGCGATTTTCCTTTCTTTGGCGATAGTGTGTTCCCGACCTGGATGGCGCAGGCGTTCACACTGATTGCAATGATAGGGGTGATTAACGCTATCAACCACTCTGACGGACTGGACGGCCTGGCCGGTGGCGAAGCACTGTTCTCTCTTGGCGCTCTGGCACTCCTGGCCTGGTTGTCACCGGGCAACGAACTGACCATCACATTGGCACTCGCCGCGATAGGCGGACTGGTTGGATTTCTGCGCTACAACACACATCCGGCAATGGTGTTCATGGGAGATGGCGGCAGCCAGTTCCTCGGTTTTACCGTCGGATTCCTCGCTATCCTGCTAACCCAGCATGGTGGCAACACACTCAGCAAATCTGTGGTGCTACTGCTTATCGGACTGCCGGTGGTCGACATTCTCATTGTTTTGAAGAAGCGTGCGTTGTCTGGCTCAAATATCTTCAAGGCGACGCGAAATCACATGCACCACCGTCTGCTCGGTGTCGGATTCGAACACAAAGAATCTGTGGTTATAATTTATTCTATCCACACTTTTTTAGTGTGTTGCGGAATTTGGCTGGCGCATGCAAACGATTATTTGATTACCGCGCTCTATCTGATCGTCTGCGGTATCACCTATTTCTTGTTGAATATGGCTGAACGCAAAGAGTGGCGGCCAGGACAAACCCGGTTCTTTTCGTTTTTATCAGAAAGTCTGGCAGCGATAGAACAGAACCAGCTGCTAATGCACGGCTCGAGAAGGTTTCTTGAAATAGCGATTCCCGGCTACCTGGTTGCGCTATCGATCTGGATTAATGACATCCCGCGTGAGTTTGCCATTGTGGCGGCAATTCTGGCCGTACTGCTCGCACTGCAAAGCATTAACATCTATCCGTTTAAGGTCAATGCACGCCGGGGGATAATTTATATTACTGTGGTGTTTGTGATTTACCTGTCCACCATAGACAGGGTGACCTGGCAGAACCCCTGGGCCCTGCCACTGGAAATTATTTTTTATTGCGCAGTTTGTATGGCTATTTTTCTGGCAATTAGATTCTCGCCAGGGCGTCGTAAAGAAGAATTCAAGATCACGTCTTTCGACTACCTGTTGTTGTTTCTGATAATCGGCGCTTTGCTTTTTGCCAAAAGCCCGCTGCTTTTCGGCAATTTCAACATCAACATCTTCATTGTGGTGCTGGCTATTATTCTTTATGCGTCTGAATTACTGCTGGTAGAACGGCGCGAGCGCATGGACTATCTGAGCTGGGCCGCATTTTTTACCCTGGCTGTTATCGCGGTTCGCGGCTTTAACCTGATCCAGTTTAATATCGCACTACAGCCCTGACTTTCGAATAGGGCTAGGCGGAAATCGGTGACAAGCTCTGACGCTTGTCATTGATAACATCCTGAATAAGATCATCTCCAATCAAGGTAAGTTGTTCGGCAAATCCGAACAACAAGGCAGTATCACACAGCAGATTGATAATGCGTGGTATGCCGCCGCTCGCCTCCCAGATTGACGAAATCGAGCTGTTGTTGAAAATCTCATGCTGCGCGCCTGCCACCAGCAGGCGATGCCTGATGTAGGCATGGGTTTCTTCCAGATCCAGCGGTTCTAGATGGCAATCCACCGCGACGCGATGCACAAAAGGCAGTAACTGCGGATCACCAAGCGTTTCCCGCAGCCTGGGTTGACCAACAAGTACCAGCTGAATCAGATCATATTTGTCGGCATTAAGGTTCGACAACATACGCAGCTGCTCTATGCAATCAGCATTAAGGTTCTGCGCCTCGTCGATAATAAATATCGGGCGCTGGCCTGCAGAGTACTTTTGCATCAAATGATCGCTGAGCATTTTGTATAGCTGCACCTTGCCCTTCTCCGCCGGATCCAGATCACAAGCGAGCAGCATCCACTGCAGCAACTCTTCAAACGACTCAACCTTTGTGTTGTTAACAAGGCCAACCGACAATGAGCTATCGTTATTCTGCAGCAGCTTACGAATCAGACTTGTTTTGCCCGAGCCAATCTCGCCGGTAATTACGGCGAAGCCGGACTGGCTCATGAACACATACTCCAGCATCGACAGTGCTGCCTGATGGCCCTTGCTCAAATACAGGTATTGCGCATCAGGGCGCATTAGAAAAGGTTTTTCGTTTAATCCGTAGAAAGCTTCGTACATGCCAATGACCGTCAGATTGTATTGTTATCCACGAACAGACCGGCTAAAGCTGCCAGAAATTATCGGGGACGCACACGCATCATAACAATTATCGCATCACCGCGTGGAATCTACGCAGCACTATAGACTTATCGCTTTCAAATCGCCGCCATATTGTGTAGCCGCGCAGTTAAAAGTGACTAAATTGAGGCTGAAATAATGGGTTCTACGGTGATTTCGACGGTAGCAGTGTCTGAATCGCCAGCACCATCTTCAATGGTATATTGAAAACTGTCATCTCCGGCAAACCCGGCAGCAGGAGTATATTCAACAACAGACCCGGCGATCACAGCGGTACCGCTGGCAGGAGTAGTCACGGAAGCGATAATCAATGAGTCACCAAGATCAGGATCAGTATCGTTAAACAGCACATCGATTACCTGATCTGAACTATCTTGTGTGATGACGATTACATCGTCTACCGCGGTTGGGCTCGTATTCACCGCAGTCACAGTGACACTGACTTCCCCGGTCGCACTTCCACCATTACCATCTTCCACCACATACTCAAAAACCTCAACGCCGGAAAAGTCAGCGTTGGGGGTATAGTCGATATCACTTCCATCAATACTGGCGATACCGTTAGCCGGAGTAGCGACACTGGCAATTGTGAGCGGATCCAGGTCGGCGTCCGTGTCGTTCGCCAACACGCTGATAGGCACTTCAACGCCTGCATCAGTAGCGGCACTATCAGCCACCGCTACCGGTACTGAGTTTACGGAATTAATAGTCACCGTTACGGTGCCGGTATCACTACCGCCATTGCCATCTTCAACAACATAGTCAAAACTATCTACGCCATCAAATCCACTATCAGGTGAATAGGTAATATCACTGCCGTTTATCGTTGCGGTTCCATTGGCTGGTGTTGTGGTACTTGCAATGGATAAGGTATCTCCTTCAGGGTCGGTGTCGTTGACCAGCACCTCGATGTCTACATCAACGCCTGCATCAGTAACAGCGCTATCTGCAACTGCCACGGGTGCACTGTTTACAGCATTTACGGTAACTGTCACAGCACCAGTATCACTACCACCGTTACCATCTTCCACTACGTACGTAAAGCTATCTTCGCCGTTAAAGCCACTACTGGGTGTGTAGGTGATATCGCTGCCGCTAATGACTGCACTTCCATTAGCAGGAGCGGTAACACTCGCGATTGATAACGTGTCGGGATCAGCATCAGTATCGTTGGCAAGAACTTCGATAACCACTGCTACACCTGCGTTTGTCACTGCAGCGTCTGCAACTGCAACCGGTGGGTTATTCACTGCACTCACAGTAATAGAAACAACGCCGGTATCACTGCCCCCATTACCGTCATCTACTGTGTAGCTGAAGCTATCGTCGCCACTGAAACTGGCTGCAGGAGTGTATAGCACCTGATTATCAACAATAGCGGCTGTACCGTTGTCGGGGGTAGTCACAGAATCAACAGTCAAGGTATCCGAGTTTGCATCGGTATCGTTAGCGACGACGTCTATCGTAACGGGTGATCTCTGTGCAGTTGCGGCAACATCATCAACAGCTACCGGTGCAACATTAACAGATGTTACTGTCAACGTTACTGTCGCCGTCGCCGTCGCACCGTTGCTGTCTTCTATTGTGTACTGAAACGAATCCGTTCCTGAGAAGCCTGCATTCGGGCTGTAGATAAGTCGCACACCCCGGATAACGCTATCACCGTTCGCGGGCTGCGTGACACTTGCGATCGATATCTCATCTTCATCAGGATCACTATCATTTATCATCGGTGAAAAACTCACCGGATCATCCTGTTCTGTGGTAATGACATCGTCTACTGCAACAGGCGGTTGGTTCACGTTACTGACAACAATAGAAACCTCTGCAGTATCGCTCTCACCATTGGTATCCGTAATCTGGTAGGCAAACTCGTCATCACCACTAAACCCATCGTTCGGCGTATAAACCACGCTGCTGCCCTGCACTTCTGCGGTTCCATCATCCGGAGCTCCGACAATTTCAATCGTCAGTGCGTCTCCGTCGGGATCTGTATCGTTGGTGAGAACATCAATCGTGACAGCAGCGCCTTCTACAGTTGAAGCGGTGTCGTCATTGGCGACCGGAGCAACGTTCACATTACTTACCGTCACAGTGACGGAAGCGGTGTCGGTAAGACCGCCAGCATCAGTCACACGATACGTAAAAGTATCGGTGCCATCAAAATCTGCATCCGGTGTGTAACGAATACCTGAACTCACAACGGTTGCACTGCCGTTGCCTGGGACGTTAACGACCTCTACGGTAAGCGGGTCTGAATCCGGATCGCTGTCGTTATTCAGCACATCGATAACAACTGCAGAACCTTCATTAGTGCTTATGGCATCGTCCACCGCCGTAGGGGCAAAATTGGTGTCGGATACACGAACAGAAACATCAGCACTGTCAGACCCACCGTTGCCGTCAGTCACGGTATAGCTGAATTCTGCCACGCCGCTAAATCCAGTGGTTGGTGTGTAAACGATTCGCTGACCGTCGTTACTTACCTCAGCGAGGCCATTGCTCGATGAGGTAACACTCGCAACCGCCAATGAATCTCCGTCGGGGTCGGTATCGTTAGCCAGCACACTGATCTCTATAGGAGTGTTTTCAGACGTGGTGACGTCATCGTCGTTCGCAACGGGTGAGTCATTCACTGCGCCCACATTTATGTTCACCTGAGCCCAGGCAAACAGAGCGCCGTCACTAATGCGGTACCGAAGTGAATCGTTACCATTGAAGTTGTCATTGGGTGTGTAACGAATCTGATTACCGACAATTTCTGCAGAACCATTCGACGGTTGTTCGATTTCAACAATCTCGAGCAGGTCTCCATCGCCGTCAATGTCATTATCAAGCACAGGCATTAATACCGAATCACCTTCATCGGTGGAAAAGAAATCTTCAACCGGCTCCGGCACTACATTAACCATGTTGACCGTGACTCTGACGGTTGCTGTATCCGAAGCACCAGCACTATCAACAATGGTGTACTCAAAAGCATCAATGCCAGCGAAATTCACCGATGGCGTATACAAAATGGCACCAGAGGCTGAGACGGCCGCTGTTCCATTGGTGACAGCAGCAATACTGCTTACACTAATTGAATCGCCTTCGGGGTCGCTGTCATTGGCGAGTACATTGATTTCGATGGGGGTGTTTTCGTTGGTAGTGACTTCGTCATTAATGGCACTGGGTGAGTCATTCACCGCCGACACCTGAATCTCCACCCGGGCAGTTGCTGTGACGCCCGCAGAATCGACAATGATGTAATTGAACTGATCGGTTCCGTTGAAATTCTCGTTCGGACGGTACTCAATCAGAACGCCATTGCGAATCGTCGCATTACCGGAAACCGGACCATTGGTGATCGAGCTAATCGATAATGGCAGCGCATCCGGATCAGAATCGTTGTCCAGCACGTTAAGCGTTTGAACCTCGGTATCTTCGGCAATCGTAAAGCTATCGTTTACCGCAATCGGAGGATTGTTGGCTCCAGAGAAAACTATATCTACTCGCACTGGTTCACTGGGTGGGTTGACACCATCGGTGACCTGATAAGTAAAACTGTCTGCAGTCGCATTGGAAAAACCTTCGTAGCGAAAGCCGCCATCAGATCTGAAAGTACTGGCAAACGTCGACCGGTTGGTTGCAAACCTCGGTAATTCAACAAGCTCTGCACGTAGACAAGTGTTGGTGATATGTTCATCGTCATCGTCATTGGCGAGCACGCCATCTGACCCGGGCTGCTTCTCACATCTGGAATTATAGATAACACCGTTACGCTGAATAGTACTGGGGAATACCAGCTGATAGGTATCCGCAGCAGGCACCGGAGCAGCATTAGCACCCACATCAAAGCAAAAAACTGCTCTGACCGGATCGGTGGTAGCACCGTCGCGATCAACGAACGAAAGCTCATATTCAAGGCCGATTGGCGCGTACAGCGGCGGTGGATAGACAACTACCTCATTAGCACCAGGGATAAATTCCACAGAACAGGTTGGCTGATCAGCAAGACAAGCCTGCATTAAGGAATCTTGTGCGAGATTCAAGTCGATCTGGCTACCGCAGGAATCGAGCTTGCCCTGTCGCAGTAACGTAGCAGAAACACTGGTGATTCCAGTGTCATCAGTGGCAGGAATACGCACAATACTGCTGCCGTTACCCAGTACTTCTCCATCATCCAGCTGGATGGAGGGCAGCGTATTGCTGGTTCTCTGGCCGCCATCGCCGGAACCGTTGCTGCAGGCAGTTGTAACCAACACGAATGCGAATGCTGGAAGCAACCGGTAAAGTCTACTTGGCTGATACATCGTCGGACCCTGAGTAAAATGTTTATTCGTCATGACAAAAATGAGTGTACGCCATCATGCGCAAGATTCTACACAGACGACGCAAACAATCGTCACAGCCAATCACGGTTTGGACAATTCTGCCAAGCACGCCGCACAAAACAAGGACGATTATGCCGGTCTTACACTCACATTACCCGATGACACCAAGATAGGTCCGGTTTCGGTGATAACACGCAACTGCCCGAGCGAATCCAGGCCATCGCAACGACCATATCTGAACTGTTGTCCAGTTTCAATTTGCACGAGTTTCCCCGCCAGCGCATCGTATTCGCTCCATTTCGCAGACAGATGCTCGACTGTTTCGGGAATTTGACCCAGACACGCCTGCCAAACCTCACCGGCAATAGCAGCGATTAATATCGATCGGTCGGGCAGAGATTCACCCAGCAATTCGAACATATCCGTGCTGAACTGATCTATTTTCTCGGCTTCGCTACCTCGCTGGTAATTAAGGCCAATACCAATAATTACCGTCGATTCATGATTACCAGAGGTGGCGATTTCCACCAGAATGCCGGCAAGCTTGGAATGCTCGACCCAAATGTCGTTAGGCCACTTTACCATTGCAGAGGCAACCCCCAGCCCCCGAAGTACATCACAGACCGCTACCCCACAAAGCAACGATAGGCCAGACAGTTCCCGCGCCGGGTGAGCAACGGTTATCGCGGTTGAAAATGTCACCCCGTATTTTGGCGTATGCCAGGTTTTACCACGCCGACCACGACCCGCCGTTTGATGCTCTGTCGCACAGACCGACACCGAATTTACCGGCAAGCCATTTGGCAATAACGCATCTTTCAGCCAGGTGTTGGTGGAACCGACGCTATCGAGTACCGCAACATCAACAGCGCCAGTAACCCGGCTTTTCAGTTCTGATTCTATGACACGTGCAGACAAATCCGCCACGTCTATGTCACTTTTACCCACAAATAAGCGCTCCCGATACGCGAATTAAAGTTTTTCACCACACTCGTAAAGGACCAGCAAACAATCGCCGATAGTCTTTTTAATCAGTGACTTGAGAAACCTCATATGCCCGGACCTGAACGCAACAGTGGCATTTCCATGTTGAGAAAATCTGCTGTGATAGCAATGTGTCTGTACAGCACGCACATCACTGCCGACAAGACCTACGTATATGAAGAGGTCGACGGTACCGTGTGGTATACCAATGTGGCACCTGCAGCGCAGGACAACGCACGATTCCAGTTGCTTGCTATCAAAGGCCGTCCCAACGCATCGCGCAGTTGCAAGGGCATGACACAAACCAAGATGCAGGTACGTGCGCGTGACTTTGATTCTACCATCCATAGGATCGCTGGCGAATTCAAAGTCGATTCAAAGCTGGTTAAGGCAGTGGTTCGAAATGAAAGCTGTTTTGACACAATGGCAGTTTCAACAGCCGGAGCACAGGGCCTGATGCAACTCATGCCACCTACCGCAAAGGAACTGGGCGTCACCGACCCGTTTAACGCTGAGCAAAACCTGCGTGGCGGCGTGCAATACCT
>CALLLY010000197.1 GCA_938008205.1 uncultured Granulosicoccaceae bacterium | reverse complement strand
GCTGCCGGTTCTGACTTACCGGCTCTGTTGCACGATCGCATGACCGAAACGGTACTGCCCGATATTTCAGCGGCAGCCACCCTGTTTGAGCAGGCGACTCCCGCGTCTCTGCAAACCATTGATGTGCTCGGTGGTGGTGCTGAACGGCTGGCGGCATATAATCAGCGCTTCGGCTTTGCATTGTCCGACGACGAGATTGACTATCTGGTCGGGAGTTTTCGCAAGCTCGGGCGCAATCCGACTGACGCCGAACTGATGATGTTTGCGCAGGCTAACTCCGAGCATTGTCGACACAAGATTTTTAACGCCAGCTGGGTGATAGATGGCGAGGCGGCAGATCAGTCATTGTTCGGTATGATCCGCGAAACACATCGTGCGCAACCTGAAGGTACTCTGGTGGCGTATGACGATAATGCTGCGGTGATCGCAGGATACAAAGGGCAGCGTTTTATACCTGATCCGGTAACCGGGGTGTACTGCAATAAAAACGAAGCGATCAACATTCAGATAAAAGTTGAAACGCATAATCACCCCACGGCAATCAGCCCGTTCCCGGGAGCGGCAACTGGCTCGGGTGGAGAAATTCGTGATGAAGGGGCAACCGGTAACGGATCTAAACCCAAAGCCGGGTTGTGCGGATTTAGCGTGTCGAACCTGCGCATACCGCAATACACGCATAGTTGGGAACAACATGCCGGTAAACCGGATACTATTGCCTCTGCATTGCAGATCATGATTGACGGGCCCATCGGGGCCGCGGCTTTTAATAACGAATTCGGCCGTCCCAATCTATGCGGCTACTTTCGCACCTATGAACAACAGGTCGAGCAAGTCTGGCGTGGTTATCACAAGCCGATAATGATTGCCGGTGGTCTGGGGAATATCAGGCCCGGTAACACTTACAAGCTGCCGGTCGATGCAGGCAGTGCGGTGGTGGTGCTGGGCGGGCCTGCCATGTTAATCGGTCTGGGTGGTGGTGCAGCATCATCTATGGCCAGCGGGCAAAGTGACGAAGCGCTGGATTTTGCCTCGGTGCAACGCGGTAATCCGGAGATGCAGCGCCGTTGTCAGGAAGTTATCAATCAGTGTATTGCTCTGGCTGAAGACTCGCCGGTGTTATCGATGCACGATGTCGGTGCGGGAGGTTTGTCGAATGCGCTGCCCGAACTGGTTAATGATGCCGGTTTGGGAGCGCAATTTGAACTACGCAAAATACTCTGTGATGAAGCGGGTATGTCACCGATGGAAATCTGGTGCAACGAATCGCAGGAGCGCTATGTGCTGGCAATCGCAACGGATCAGCTGCAACAGTTTCAGGACTTGTGTGAACGCGAACGCTGTCCTTATGCGGTTGTCGGTCACACCACAGCAGAAAGATCCTTAAAGCTGACTGATGAATTACTCGGCGACGATGCGGTCGATATGTCGCTCGATCTATTGTTGGGTAAGCCGCCGAAGATGCAGCGAGATGTGGTTCGGGTATCGCCGACGCTACAACCGCTGAAGCTCGACAACATCACGCTTGAACAAGCCATTGAGCGGGTGTTGCAGTTACCGTGTGTAGCATCTAAAAACTTTTTGATCACCATTGGTGATCGCACCGTAGGAGGATTAGTTTACCGCGATCAAATGGTCGGGCCACACCAGATTCCGGTAGCTGATTGTGCGATTACACTGGCAGACTTCGCAGGCTACAGCGGTGAAGTCATGGCCATGGGCGAGCGCACACCGGTAGCGCTGATCAATCCGGCAGCCTCCGGTCGTATGGCGGTTGGCGAGGCTGTCACTAACATTGCCTGTGCCGGTGCCGGGGATCTGCAATCTATAAAACTCTCCGCCAATTGGATGGCTGCCGCAGGCGTGCATGGTGAAGATGCCGCGTTGTTCGACACAGTGACTGCCGTTGTGCGTAATTTGTGTGTTGAAGTTGGACTTTCCATACCGGTAGGTAAAGATTCGCTATCGATGAAAACACTGTGGCAGCAGGACGACCAACAGCAGGTTATGACCGCACCTTTGTCTCTCATTGTAAGCGCATTTGCTGCGGTACCGGATGTGCGTCGATCACGGACACCGCAACTCAACTTGGAAGAGCCTTCGCATCTATTGTTGCTGGATGCAGGTGGTGGGCGCAATCGGCTTGGCGGTTCTGCACTGGCACAAGTGCTGGAGCAGGTTGGCGATGATTGTCCCGATATAGATTCACCTGCCGAGTTCGCAGCCCTCTACCATGCCATGCAACAACTCCTTGCTGACGACCTGATACTGGCCTGCCATGATCGCTCCGATGGTGGTCTGCTGGTAACAGCAGTGGAGATGGCGTTTGCCGCTAACTGCGGTTTAACACTGGAAGTTTCAGACGACCATGTCATGCCGTTACTGTTCAATGAAGAGCTTGGCTGGTTAGTTCAGGTCAGGCAGGTGGACACACAAAAAATAGCAGCAGTCTTTAAAAACCATGGCGTAGAGCACTGCGTCACCCGTGTAGGTCTTGTGGATAACAGTCGCAGTTTCAGCATCGTTAGCCAAGGCAAAATAGTTTATGAAACCCGTGTTAGCGAATTGCGAAAACTCTGGTGGGAAACAAGCTATCGCATGCAGCGTTTGCGGGATAATCCGGATACTGCAGACCAGGAATATGCGCTGCAGTGTGCTGAGTCTGACCCGGGTCTGAGTGTCGAACTCACATTCGTGCCTGAAGTCGCAGCCGCACCCTATCGTGCTACCCGACCGTCTGTGGCAATCCTGCGAGAGCAGGGTGTGAACGGCCATGTTGAGATGGCTGCGGCGTTTGATTGTGTGGGGTTTGAATCGGTCGATGTACACATGACTGACATTATTGCCGGCAGAGTCGACCTGGCAGCTTTTGCAGGGTTGATGGCGTGTGGCGGGTTTTCTTATGGTGATGTGCTGGGGGCGGGCGCCGGCTGGGCCAGTTCGGTGTTATACAACGAACGCGCCCGTGATCAGTTTGAACAGTTCTTTTTACGCGACAACACTTTTGCGCTGGGTGTTTGTAATGGGTGTCAGATGTTTTCGCATTTAAAAACGCTGATACCCGGAGCTGCACACTGGCCACAATTCAAACGTAATTTGTCCGAGCAATTTGAAGCGCGATTGTCCTCGGTTGTTATCGAAGACAGCCCGTCTATTTTACTTGCAGGGATGGCGGGCTCGCGAATTCCTGTGGCGGTAGCGCATGGCGAAGGGCAGGTAACACAGCCGGTTGATTCATCACTGGTGACACTGAGATATGTTGATCACTATGGCACTGCCACCGAGCATTACCCGCAGAATCCTAACGGTTCGGTAGCGGGTGTTACCGGGCTTTGCAGTGAAGACGGACGTTTTAATATTATGATGCCGCACCCCGAGCGGGTATTCAGAACAGCGCAACATTCATGGCATCCACCGCAGTGGGGCGACTACGGCCCATGGTTAACCATGTTTCGTAACGCCCACCGCTGGGTAGAAGGTACTTAAATCGCTTTGATCACTTCACTGGTTTCAAACTGTGATTCACCGTCGAGGTATCTGCGCACGGTTGGAATATCAATATCCAGATAATTCAGGGTATTGATCAGCCATTCTGCGGTGGCGGCAACGCAGTCATCGCTTAATCCCACACCGACAATATGCTGGTAAATACGATCATCGTATTCACGTTGTGGCAAAGTAATATCGTGGCGTGTCACTGTTACTCTGGCGTTTTGATTGTTGGCAATCTGGTACGGCGTAATTTCACCATCGAGTACGTGCTTGTTCAGGTACTGCTGCCATGTATCCAGCTTGTCGTTAAACTTAACCGAGGTTCTTACCGCTTTGGGTAACGGCGTTGAGTTATCGATAAATACCGGTATCAATGCACGCAACTGATGAACATCGGTCGCAGCAGGTCTTAACAGATCTTCCAGTGAGGCGAAGTCGCGCTGAAAAGACGGCCAGTGTTCAGTGAGCCGACCGACCAATTCGGAGGAATCCAGATCGTACGAGAGGCTGCGGGCATAGTTAATAACTGAATCGAGGCGCTGCCAGTTGGTACTGACTCCATGGAACAGGGAACCGAAGCATCTTTTGTAGTAAACATCTTCTTCGAAAAGCTCGGCAAAGCGCAGCGTTTTTGCCATGGAATCAAGGCGGTTCAGATCACTCTCAGTAATGAGTCCATTGTGTGTTTTCAAAATCTCATTTAACTGTCGGCGGGCACGAAAGTACTGCGGATTGGTGAGTTGTGATGACTGCTCACGCTTGGCGATAATTTTGATCAGATTATGTAATGCAGCGCTGCCGGGTACGGCACTCATGTGAAAGGTATCGTGCAGAACCTGCATCTCCTGTTCGATACTGGTTGCCTGGATTTTTGCCTTCTGCAGCAGCAACCGTGTTTCCGGATCGGCATGCAGGGAAATCGCATGGTGTTGCATTTCCGGTGGTGCATTTGTGATTTTATTTTTAGCGCGGTAGAGATTTAACACCATACCAACGGTTTGATGCTCATCGTAAAAGTAGCGCTGAAAGGCGGGGTGTGAGTTCAGCGTTTCAATGTTCTCCACCATGCGGCCGATTCGGGCAGGCAGGGTCTTGAGATTTTGCAGTTGCCAGTGCCCCAGTCCCAGCTCGCACAGCCACTCTGCGCACTTACTGACTTTTTCACGCCGCGATTGATCGAGTGGCAAGTCGTAGTCAAGTGTGGTGACTTCAGTAGGCGTGTTACCAGCAAAGGTTTTTAACGCAGTATCCAGTTCCGGTTGATCGATGTAGCGCAGAATCCGCGTGGCAAGTTGTGCGTTAAAATTCTCCGGAATTGGTGGCAGTGGTTTGAATTCCAGGCCAGGGCGAGTACGTTGCAACTCTACATCGATCTGGTCGTCATCGGTGATGTCGTCCAGTACGCCTTCCTGCAAGGTAAAAATGCCGGTGTTAGCGCTGACCCGGCACTGCAGCCTGGTGTGGAGCTTGCGCCCCATGGACTTTAAATAGCTGCGCAAGTCAGCATCGGTGTCGAAGGGTTTAACCAGCTGATCAACGTGTGTATCACAGGACTCGGCAATATGAGGGTTCAGCCGCAGCGGCTCATTGGTGTACTTAATGGTGTAAGGACTGCCGCGGCCCCGCAGACGCTCGATTTTTACCGGAATCAGTAAGATTGGAACGCGTTTGGTTTCGGCGTCTTTGTTGGTACTAACAGCAAATCCTGCAGCAAGATACAGACGGTAGCCTATGTCGCTGTTGCCGTCAGTTTCCATGGTGATCTTCCGGCATCGCAGCGCAAGTTTACCGGCATCGTGTTTAGTGACCAGTGATCCGGTGGTCAGGTGACCAATCTCGGCTGTGTTGGTGAGCGCAGATGACGGTATTATTTCGACAGGCGTTTGCTGGATGACCAGCTTGCGGTAAACGTCGATGCAGGAGATTGCCGCCAGACGTAAATCTGTAGTGCTGCTGTCCCAGTTTTTCAGATGGCTGTTTCTGAGCAGACGATCGACGTTAGGGGTGCGGTGTTCACTTTGCCTGGCGGCTTGTGTAGTTTGAGATGAGTTGTCTTCCTGCCCGTTAACGAAACTGTTTGCTGCAGATGTTGTCATAAGTCTGGTTCGTTGCTTGTTTTTTGGCCTGAACTGCCATAGTCCGCGTACTTATATACGGGTTGTTACCCATAAGCGTAGCAGGCTGGTGCGGTCCGTCACGCTGGACGTCATATTTCGTCGTCCGTTATGTGCTGACAAATTTTTAGTGGCGTTCTGGTAAACAAGAATCGTGCGAATTTTTGTTGTGCGGGATTTTTATTGTTTTTTTGCAAAGACTGCCGAAATACGGGGTTCGCAGGGCGTGTTTTGCAAGGTGCGGCGGTTCGCCAGACCGGCAGGCACTGACGTCTGTGATCATTTCGTTAGAAAAATGTCGTTAATGATGTCTGGATATTGGCGTAAACTGAAACGTGCGCTAACTAATGTCAAAAGCTCAAGAGCAAATTGATGAAAAAATATTTGTACCGGCCAGGGAAAATTAAGTCATCCGAGATCACACCGGAGGAAGTCTTTGTAAAACGTCGGGAGTTTCTGGCGGCAGCAGGTCTCGCGATCGGGGCTACCGGCAGTGTTTTTCCGACGATTGCAAACGCCGCGGTACCGGACTTTGGCGAGATTGCAAAATGGCCGAAAAGTACGGTTGAAAAGCAGACGCCGTGGGATCAGGCAACCAGTTACAACAATTTCTATGAGCTGGGCACTGACAAAGGCGATCCTAAAAAGAACGCCCGTCGCCTGATTACCGAACCGTGGTCCGTGGAAATAGACGGTGAGTGCAACAAGCCCGGCACCTATACGCTGGAAGATATTCTCAAGCCACATGCGCTGGAAGAACGGGTGTACCGCCTGCGCTGCGTTGAGGCGTGGTCCATGGTGATTCCGTGGGTTGGGTTTAGTCTTGGTGATTTATTGAAGCGCTTCGAGCCCACAGGCAATGCTAAATATGTGAGATTTGAAACCCTGCTCGATAAAACCCGTCTTCCCGGCCAGCAATATCCGGTTCTCAAGTGGCCTTATACAGAAGGTCTGAGAATGGATGAGGCGATGCATCCTTTGTCGCTGATAGCGGTCGGATTGTATGGCAAGGCACTACCTAATCAGAATGGCGCGCCGCTGCGCCTGGTTGTGCCCTGGAAGTACGGATTCAAGAGCATCAAATCGATTGTAAAAATCAGCTTTGTCGAGTCGCAGCCGGATACCAGCTGGAATTTATCAGCGCCGCGCGAATATGGTTTTTATTCTAACGTCAACCCGACTGTTAGCCATCCTCGCTGGAGTCAGGCTAAAGAGCGTCGTCTCGACGGAGACTCAAAGGGGTTGGCGGCGCTGTTCTCGGACAAGCAGGAAACGCTGATGTTTAACGGCTACGGTGCTGAAGTAGCTGCTCTTTATACCGACATGGATCTCAGTAAAAACTTCTAATCGCGGACTAAGTCGGCGTTTGGGGTGGGCCGCTGTGTGCCGTCCACCGCAGTAAGCTGATTGAATGTTTTCCGGAATGTGGCCGTTTATTAGCACAATCACAGAACCTGAAACTATCGGGATGATTTAGTGACCTATTGGTGACTTCTTCGCCAGAACATACCGCCCCTGGAGGGTTCCAATCACAGTAACAGCACCTGCCGGGTGCGATTGCCATGATAGATACTGTGAGGACCTGATGTCGGTGATTCAAAGAAGCATGTTAATGCAGCAAAAGTTTTCAACCCGCGGCCTGATAAAACCTGCCACATTTATACTGTGTGCGCTGCCATTGATTGTGGCGATCTATGCTGTATCACAAGATCAGTTGGGTGCTAACCCCGTTGAGGGTTTGCTGCTGCTGACCGGCGAATGGGGTCTGCGTTTTTTACTGATTACACTGGCAGTGACGCCGTTACAGTTTATGTTTAAGTGGTTATGGGTGGCTAAGCTGCGGCGCATGCTCGGTTTGTTTGCGTTTTTCTATGCGGTCATGCATATGCTGATCTGGCTGGTGCTGGACCAGGGGCTGGACTGGTCGTCGGTGCTGAATGAAATTCTCGAGAAAAAGTATATTGCTGTGGGTGTGATTGCCTTGCTTGGGCTTTTGCCACTGGCATTAACCTCGAATCGTTGGGCCATACGCAAGCTTGGAAAAAAATGGAAGCCGTTACATCGACTGGTCTATCCGTTAACCCTGTTGGTTGTGGTGCATTTTCTATGGCAGGTTAGAGCAAACGATATCATTGAACCTGTGAT
>CALLLY010000196.1 GCA_938008205.1 uncultured Granulosicoccaceae bacterium | reverse complement strand
GTCGGGTTCAGACTGTCTATGATTTCCTGAGTGTCTTTCTTGTCCTGAGTTGCCAGTTGTTTTCGATAGGCTTCTACACGTTTTGCCAGTTGTCTCGCGTTGCGTGCAGCTTCTTCTGCGGTTAACTCGCGTATGGGATTTATATGGTTGTTGCGTTGGTCATCAGGCCCTGGTTGCGGTTTTACTGCAATCGATTCGTGCTTGTCTGATACACCAGAGTTGCCCCCTGGTGCCTCGGTGGTATCGGTGTGTGTCAGATGCAGCAGCTGCGTTGGTGTGGCGCGCGCTACGCCAAATAACTTTGTTGTATGTTGTTTAACAAGACTGTGCATGAACTGGGTGTATGACAATTTTGTCGACTCCGCCTTGCTTCTGGCGTGACGCGCAAGTTCTGTCTGGCGACGCTGCAGACTTAATTGATACTGATAAATTCGATTGTGTGTGCTTTCGCGAATAACATGACCTGCAAGTACTTCTTGCAGGCGGGCGCGGCGTTTTGCAAGCTCGATTGCTTTTAGTCGAGCGGCTTCCCTGGCAAGTTGTTCATGCTCGCCTTTAGTAAAAGGTGTTGAACAGTCACTGCTCCACGCTAGTGGATAGTCATTTAAGATGGTAGGGCTGGCGGTATTGACTCGAGCCCTTGGGACATACTGTTTACGGTGAAACATCTGTCCGTTACCTGGGTGTGGCAAACACTGATAACGCTGCATATTCCACCAGTTGTATAACAAATGGCTGCGGGCCGTGCCTGCGGTGTTGGAGAATGCTTCAGGTATATAGCGGGGAACACCGGTTTGTCCGAGTCCCAATCTGGCAAAACCATTCCATTTCCCGGGTGGAAGGTAATCTGCGCGACTTTCACTTTTATCTGCTAGAGGTTTGTTTAAATCGTAGGGATTAGCGTTGTGAAACACCTCGCAGTAGTTCCATTGCAGGAGTACCGATTCTCCAAGCGTTGTTAGCTCGGGGAATTTACCGAGTTGGTTTATGGTTGTTTCTACTGCCAGGTCAAGTGTGCCAGCATGTAGCTGCGGCACTTGCTGGTCGCCGCCGGATTTACCTTCCCATTCATCAGGCAAGCCGGTATCGCGATTAATATTTTTTTTCAGCCGCTCCAAGGCAGATCGAGCTGCACTCTCGTCAACCGCGCAGTGCAGGTCGCGAATATTCTCAATCAGTGGCACAGGCTCCTGTTGTGCCCATGTAATGCCTGCAGGGCCAAGCAGCAACAGCAGGGCGACCCGTATGTGACGTATGCACAGAACGTGGGTTAACCTGCGATTGTCATCCTCGCGTATGGGTGACTCTGGAAGTATCATTATTCCTGTGCATAGCAATAAGCGGAAAGACGGGGTCTCTCACTTGTCTGCCGTCCATCCCATAGAATGTCGGCGCTACTGTTGGAATATTGAGTTGGTGTGCTTGTGCACGAGGTAGCGGCAGCGCTACCGTGGGCTGCAACTAACTTAGTTGTCCGGGTGAAGTCTCAGGGTTGGGTTGCTAAAACAACATGGTATTTTCTATAGCTATATGCTGGTTTGAATTATTTCTCAGCAGAGTAAGGGAGGGGAGATGCAATCTGTGGTGGGCTCCAGTGAGATTTACACTGTGCGCCTAGTGCGCCGTATTTCTTATACAGAATCGTTTCAAGGATAATTCCATTAGTATTAGCGGAGGTGATTTCGTTAAACCCACCGTTTTCATAGACACCGGAAAACCAGCCTTTGTCGGTATCGTAGGCACTTTCTATCGATGAAATTAGCGCTTCACTGTATATATCGTCTGGAAAAAGTGCCGCCATGGCATAAGCTGCACGGGTAGATATGGTACGCAGGTCGTCGTGACGAACTCCGGTATCTGTAGTCGTGGTAAATGCCAGTCCGGCATCAAAAATGGTGTTGTAAAGATAGTGTGGAGGTTGGTTGATGTGTCCGTCAGTCAACGCTGTTGCAATGCCGGTTTGGCGCCAGCGTTCTTTTTGAACGTTGTAAACGTTCTGCAGCAGCGCTCTGTTGTCTGCGTTTAGCCCCAGCTCCATTGCATCAAGAATGTATGAGTCTGTCACGACGAAATTGTTAACACCGGTATTTCTCGGGTCACGGCTGTCATGTGCGATGGTGACGCCCAGTATCTCGGTATTGGAGCGATATTGATTGTTGTAATCAGCTGAAACCTCGGTGCGATGCCCGAGCGAGTGAAATATTTTTCCGGCGTATTGCTCAAAGCCGAAACGGCCTTGTTGCACGGCTATTTGTTTTCCATTTTCACGTTGGTCGCTGGCCAGACCGTAGAGTTCGCCGTTCCGGGTCAGGCTGTCGTAGTCCCATCTGGCAAGCACTCGTTTCACCGGATTGAAATATTTCGGGTGCATACATTGAAGTGTATTGAGCCAGAATGCTGTTCGTGAAAGATCGATTGCTGAGACGCCAATGCCGGTTTCCGAAGGCGAGTTGTTGTAATCAACCATTTCGGCGGTGCGTGTGTTGTAGAGAATGTTGGGAGCCACATCTGCCACAAGATCCACTTTAGCCAATGTTTGCAGCAGCGCCATTATAGAGTGATCGAAATCGTGCTGTGTTGTGAATCCAAAGTCTCTGGCAGCAAGGAATGCGGCAATCGAAGAGCCGGTATCCCACATAGTAGTGATTTCTACCGTGTCTACAGAATTCACCAGTCCGGTATCGGGTTGCCGATTGTTCTCAAAGTATTTCCAGGCGGTTTTCGCTGTCTGGTAGTCGTCACCACAGAGACCGTCAGGTCTGCAGTCTTCCTGACTGTGCAGTGCGTTCTGCGCCGGCAGTGCAGCACCCACTGCAGGTTCGCCGTAGTAGCTATCGAATCCCTCGTAAGAGAATTCGCTGTAATAATGGGCGCCAAGAATGATCGAACCGGTTAGCAGCAGCGCGCACAGCGTAATGACAGCATAGCCCGCTAATGAGCGATGGTTGTCGTAATCTTCGTCATACCATTCTTCATCGGATTGTTCGTAGAGAAATCTCTCTCTTGCGCGCACGTTGTCAAAACGGTCAGCGTCGAGTCTTGCGTTCCTGCGATACGGCGTCATCGTGATCGTTATGTGAACCGGTTGTCGTTTACGGTAGAGGAATAGCTGCAGCCTTGAGCCGGCCACGGTTTTGGTCAACCGATGGTGTTGCATTGATCTTGCCGAGTCGCTTTGAAGCGTAGTCGTACAAGTGCGTACCAGTTCACAGTGAAGCTACAAGGTACATCGCCCGTTGTGGCAAAACCTTTCACTGGTTAGTGGCTTTACGAATTACTGACAGCACAGCCAAAATTGTGACTCAAGTTTGCGAGGTTACGGGCGAAAACAACACCCGATTGGACACCACAATAAAAAAATGGATTTTAACCGGAGTGAGATCATGAATTGGGAAGTGCAAGAGGCCTCTACGTACATTGCGATTAAGCCTATGGAGAGTCGTTTGGATTCGGCGCTGGCGCCGAAATTTCGAGCGTATGTTGCAGAATTGACGGAAGCCCACCAGAAGACCCTGGTGCTGGACCTCGGTGAGGTTGAGTTTATGGACAGTAGCGGCCTCGGGGCGGTTGTCGGTTGCTACAAATTAACCCAAAGCGTTGGAGGATTATTCGTCTGTAATGTCAGGCCGCAGGTAAAAGATATCTTCAGATTAACGCACATGGACCGCATCTTTGAAGTAGACGATGGTTTTGACGACTGTGTCGAGAAGTTAGCTGCCTAGAAAACATGGAGCGTGTCGTGGGGGAGGGTGCATACATGAAAATAAGATTATCGATAGAACGCGACCTGGAACAGATTGGACCGGTAGGTGAGTGCCTGAAGCAATTGTGCAACCTGGGGGATTTTCCGGAGCTGTCTCAGGTTGAGTTGCTGGTGAGCGAGCTGCTTACTAACGTTATAAAACACTCCGTGCCTGATGAAACCAATCCACATGCCTTTCCTGTTGGGCTGACGGTGGTTGCTGATGGTGACAACCTGACGTTGTCGGTGAGTGAGATTGGTAAGCCAATGGATGGTGAGGTTGTGCGCAACTACACTGACACCAAAATCGAAATGCCGGCTACCGATGGCGATCTTTACGACCTGCCAGAGTCTGGGTGGGGTATGCAACTCATCAAATCCATTTGTGACGACATCAGTTACGAACGGCTGGACGACTCCAATGTGTTGCATTTGTGTTTCGATTTGAAGACTGCTGCGTAGATGTTGCTCAGATGACCGACTACTTCACAGCGTTTGAAAACCGGAAACCGCCTCCACCGCTACAAACAAATACCTGGATACACGCGCTCGGCCAGATTTTTTTGATCAATGCGCTGGTGTTCGGTGCCTGGTATCTACATTGGCGATGGACTGCGTCACTGAACTTTGAGGCATTGTGGTTTTCCGTGCCACTGGTGCTTGCCGAAACCGGCGCATACATTGGTCTGGTGCTGTTTGCGTTCAATATTTGGCGAGTCAAAGATGTTCCCCAAAAGCCTGCGCCAAGCTGTATTACCCAGTGCGTCAGGGACGGGGAAGCGTTGCCGCGTTCGATCAGTGTTGATGTTTATTTTCCAAGCTACGATGAAGATCCGTCGCTGGTCAGGCTCAGTTTGCTTGACGCAAAGAGTATTTCTTACCCTCACCCGATAGATATCCGTATTCATATACTCGACGATGGTAATCGAAGCTCGATGCGTGAGCTGGCAGAGGAAATGGGTTGCAACTATATTACCCGTGATAACAACGTCGGGTTTAAAGCGGGCAACCTTCGCAATGCCATGGAGCAGACCACTGGTGACTTTATCGTCATTTGTGATGCGGATACCCGACCATTTTCAACGATTCTGGAAAACACGCTGGGTTACTTTACTGATCCGGATGTGGCGTGGGTGCAAACACCGCAATGGTTTTTTGACTTACCGGAAGGGCAAATGCTTGAGGATGTCTGGGGTCGTCGCCTCGGTCGACCGGGTAGAGCAATGGCCGCTGCAATAACCAAAGTGTTTGGTGAGATCCGTGTGGGTGAGGATCCTTTCGTTAATGATCCAAAAATGTTTTATGACGTTATTCAGCGTCGTCGGAACTGGGCAAATGCCTCGTTTTGTTGTGGCGCAGGTTCGATTCATCGTCGTGAAGCTACCATGCAGGCAGCGTTGCGTACCTATGGAATCGACATCGTTAACAACGCTAACAAGCGTGGAAAATCTCTGCGATTGTTAACTGGTGAAAGCTTTGCTGATCCGGCAGTGATGAAGCACATTACCACTCAGACTATGCTCGATACCGAGTTTACACCCTACAAATTTCATGTCTCTGAAGATATCTATACTTCCATTGAACTGCACTCTGATTTAGGGCGTGAGTGGAAGTCGGTGATGCATGCGCAAGTAGAATCAAAAATGTTGTCACCGCAGGATTTGCTGACCTGGACAACACAGCGGTTCAAGTACGCCGGTGGTACTTTGGATATCGCTTTGAATGATCACTTCCTGTGGCGAAAAGGGCTTAGCTGGCAGCAGCGAATGATGTATGCCTCAACGGTGTGGTCTTACTTTGGATGTTTGTGGAATGTGGTTTTTTTATTTTCACCAATTATCTATTTGTTTTTGGCAGTGGCTCCGGTGGCGGCGTTTTCGCAGGAGTTTTACAAACATATTTTTCCTTTTTTGGTAGCGACCGAACTGGGTATGTTGTTTTCAGTGTGGGGCATTCCCATGACCAAATCCAAATACAGCTATCTGGCATTTTTTCCGGTTAACCTGCGGGCATTGTGGACCGTACTTCGAGGACGCAAGATCAGTTTTCCGGTAACACCGAAGACCAGGCAGGACGGTGTGCATTTAAATCTTGTGTGGCCACAGATATCGGTGCTGGCGTTAACCACAGCGGGAATCATATACGCGTGGTGGGGGTACCTGTCTGGAATGACCGCTTATGGTTTTGATGGTTTGTTCTTGAACACTTTTTGGGGGTTGGTAAATATGGCTGCGATGATGACAATGGTCGGAGCCGCGATGTGGAAACCTCCGATCGAACAAAACGAAGAATCAACAACAGCAGAAAATGTTGAAATAGAGTTGAGGCAGGCGGCGTGAGTATTAAGGATAATTTGATGAAGGCGCGCGGCAGCCTTGTTTTCCTGGTGGGTCTGACAATAGCGTTTGGTACCGTTTTCACACTAGAGCAATGGAAGCCTGCCGCAGTGGTCGAGGTTGCACAACCTAAAGTAGAGCTGGTAAAGGAGGCCACCATTCGCACCCATGAGAGTCGCGAGCTGACAGCACAGGAGCTCAAGTACGCTAAGGTCGCCTGGCAGTATTTTGAAAATAACACGGATCCGCAAACTGGTCTGGTCAACTCGGTCGATCAGTATCCGGCTTCTACCCTGTGGGATACCTCCTCGTACCTGCTTGGTCTGATTTCAGCTCACCGACTCGATATTGTTGACGCCGCTGCCTTTAATTCTCGAATGAACAATGCGCTCGATACACTGGCGACTCTGCCGTTGTTCGACGATCTGCTACCAAACAAATCGTACAGTACTAAAGATGCATCCATGGTCACGTACGATAACTCGGTAACCACTCGGGGCATCGGCTGGTCTGCGATAGATATGGGGCGTGTGCTTGTGCCGTTTCATGTTCTGGCCTGGCACTATCCGGAGTTCACACCTAAAGTACGTAAAGTGCTTAACAGTTGGGATCTCGCTGCAATTGTCAGGGATTCGCAAATGGTGGGCGCCGCCGTTGATGACACCGGCAGCACCATCTACCTCCAGGAAGGCAGACTGGGTTATGAAGAGTATGCTGCCAAATCGCTTGCACTGACCGGGATGGATCTTTCTTTTGCACTCGACTATGAAGCTTATCTTGAGTACGTAAAGGTCAGTGATGTGAATGTTGGCACTGATCTGCGAACCCCCGATAAGTTTGACGCGTTGAATATGGTGGTGTCAGAGCCTTATGTGTTGGACGGACTTGAATTTGGCTGGGATCGTTATTCCCGCTCGCTGGCCTACGCCGTGTATCAGGCACAGGAAGCGCGCTACGAGGAGACGGGAATCTTGACAGCGGTAAGTGAAGATAACATTGATGAAGCGCCTTATTTTGTTTACAACACCGTCTACGCTGCCGGTAAACCGTGGAACGCCGTCACTGAAGACGGTACTGATGCGTCCGAGTTTCGCAGCGTCAGTACCAAGGCTGTATTCGGTCTGCATGTGCTCTACAACACGCCTTACACCACCAAGCTAATGGATTCGATCAAGAGTAACTTCGATGCAGAAAAAGGCTGGTACTCCGGTATCTATGAGGCCAGTGGTGAGACTAATACAGCCATTACTGCCAACACCAATGGAATTATTCTTGAGGCACTGCACTATGTGCAGTATGGTCCGCTGCTGCGTTTAAGTCAGTCTTCCACTATCGCCTCCGCTGACGACTGAGGTCGACACAAAACGACGATTACAGTCAATTGCCGCAGGTGGCCGGGTGTTATAAAGTGCCGCAAGCACTAACGGTAGAGAAACTGTGTCCAAGATTATTGATGGCAAAGCATTCGCGGAAAGACTCAGAGCGGATGTCGCAGCCCGGGTTGCCCGCTTAAAAGACAGCAGCGGCATTGTGCCCGGCCTCGCGGTAGTACTGGTTGGTGAAGACCCGGCCAGTCAGGTTTACGTACGCAATAAAGGCAAGCAGACCGTTGAAGTCGGTATGCAGAGCTTTGAGCACAAGCTACCCGACACCACAAGCCAGGACGAGCTAATGGAATTGATCGACAAGCTCAACGTCGACGATTCTGTGCACGGCATTCTTGTGCAGTTACCGCTGCCGAAGCAGATTGATGAAAAAGCCGTGATCAACCGCATCAACCCGGACAAAGATGTCGACGGTTTTCATCTCGACAATGTGGGTCGGTTGTCCATTGGTGACAACGGCATTGTGCCCTGTACACCGCTTGGCTGCATCATGATGATCAAAGATGAGTTGGGCGATTTGTCTGGCAAGCATGCAGTGGTTGTCGGCCGTTCAAATATCGTTGGAAAACCTGTCGCAAACTTGCTGCTGCAGGAAAACTGCACCGTGGTGATCACACATTCGCGAACCGCCAATCTACAGGAAGAGTGTCTGCGTGCAGATATCCTGGTGGCCGCCGTAGGACGCCCTGAAATGGTGAAAGGGGACTGGATCAAGCCGGGGGCGACCGTGATTGATGTCGGTATTAACCGAATAGATGCAGCAGAGGGTAAAACCAGATTGGTGGGTGATGTGGATTTTGCTTCGGCTGAGAAAGTCGCCGGTAAGATCACTCCAGTGCCAGGTGGTGTCGGGCCTATGACAATCGCCTGCCTATTGCACAACACGCTTCAGCAGGCTTGCAGAATTAACAACCTGCCGGTGCCTGATTGATCGGATATCCAGCAGCGGTCAGTTTCCGGTCCTTTTAATAGAGCGGTTCTGTATTGTCTGGCCGCTTTCGAAAGCGTCGATAGTTCCACATGTACTGGGCCGGCGCAATCTGCACGCACTGCTCCACACATCGATTCAGTGCGGCACCTGCAATTGCCGTATCCTGGTGAGCAATATCATCTTCCGCACGGATGTAGTGAAGGCGATATCCTTTAGCACCTGGCAGCCTTTCCATAACCGCGAATACCACCGGTGATTCGGTACGTCTGGCTAGCGCTGATAGAAAAGTCATTGTGTAGGCTGGAACACCAAAAAAGGGAGCGAACACGCCGTGATCGTCGCCGGGTTCCTGGTCTGGCAGAATGCCAATGATGCCGCCCTTCTTCAGCGCCCTGACCAGTGACGACAGCCCCCGGGCAGTAATCGGATAGCACTTGCCGCCAAAGCGTTCTCGTGCACTGAGAATCAGTTGATTAAGATGGGATTTTTTGTTGGGTCGATACAGAAAGTGCATGGGGTTGTCGCAGGTCATACGCATGCCTATCAACTCCCAGGCCCCGCTGTGCGGTGCTGCGATAATAACTCCACGTTGTTTTGCCAGCGCCTCATCTAGCAAATGGCGGTTGGTTTCTTCAATCACCAACTGCTTAATGCGTGGCTTTGACCAGTGCCAGAAAATACCGAGCTCGGTAAGATTTTTACCGGTTTCAACCATGTTCTGTCGTGCCATCACTTTGCGATCAGCAAGGCTGCGCGTGGGAAAACACAACGACAGGTTACGGTCGATATACCTGCTCTGGCGATTCGGCAGTAAATGTACCAGGCGTCCAAACGCGCCACCGATAGCGTGATTAAACCGCAGAGGCATCAGCGAAAAGGTGCGCAACGCGAATCGTGTGAGAGTGGTTTTTGCGGAGCTCAAAGTGATGCGCGTGGTTATTGGCTTGAACGGTGTATTTTCTGGAATCTGGTGGTTGTACACCGTTACAATTCGGGTACACCCCAATAATACCACCTGCTGACATTGTGATTGCCCTGATACAACGAGTGAGTGAGTCTTCTGTGACGGTAGACGGCTGCGTAATTGCCAGAACTGGTCCCGGCTTATTAGCGCTGGTGGCGGTGCAGCCGGATGACAACGAGCGCTGTGCCGATGCCTTGTTAACAAAACTGACCCGCTATCGGATATTTTCGGATATTGACGGTAAAATGAATCAAAGCCTGCTGGATACCGCTGGAGACCTGTGTCTGGTACCGCAGTTTACTCTGGCGGCCGATACCCGTCGTGGACTGCGTCCCGGGTTCAGTACTGCCGCAACTCCTGCAGAAGGGCAGCGTTTGTTTGATACAATCACCGGTCTCGCGCAGCAGCTACCCATCAATGTGCAATGTGGGCGGTTCGGCGCTGATATGAAGGTTGCGCTGATAAACGACGGACCGGCAACATTCTGGTTGCAGGAATCTCCTCCGGCTCGCAGCTGACCTGGTTGCGACTCTATACATACAACAAGCGTTATTGAATGAATCCCCGACAAGCATCAATTTCCAGAGATACCTCGGAAACAAAAATTAAAGTCGATCTGACTCTGGATGGCAGTGGAAACGGGCGTTTTACCACCGGCGTACCGTTTCTGGAGCATATGCTGGATCAGGTCGCAAAGCACGGCATGCTGGATCTTGTTGTTGAATGCGATGGTGATACTCACATCGATGATCACCATACCGTAGAAGATATAGGCATTGCATTAGGGCAGGCCTTTGCAAAGGCGTTAGGAGACAAATCGGGTGTCAGGCGTTATGGCTCTTCGATGGTGCCACTTGATGAATCGTTATCGCGTGTGGTGCTGGATTTTTCCGGCAGACCCGGGTTGTATTATCAGGTTGAATTTCGACGTGACAAAGTCGGTACCTTTGATGTGGAACTGGCGTATGAATTTTTTCATGGCTTCGTAAACCATGCAGGAGCCACTCTACATATCGATAACCTGAAAGGCGACAACGAACACCACAAGCTTGAAACGATCTATAAGGCATTTGGCCGTGCTGTCAGAGAAGCGGTTGAGATCGACGACAAGCTCGGTGGTAAAACTGCTTCTACCAAAGGTGTGTTGTAACACCAATGGCTGAAACAATTGCGGTTGTCGACTATGGCATGGGCAATTTGCGTTCAGTAGCTAAAGCGCTTAGCCACGTCGCCCCTAAAACCAATGTGCAGGTTACCTCTGACGCGAACAAAATAGTTGCGGCTGATCGTATTGTGTTTCCCGGTCAGGGCGCCGCGCGCGATTGTATGAAACACTTAAAACACTATGAGTTACATGATGTGGTGAGTGAAGCCTTCAGGAATAAACCTTTTCTCGGTATCTGTATGGGACTGCAAGTGTTGTTCGAACACAGTGCCGAAAATGCCGGTGTGGAATGTCTTGGGCTGGTAAAAGGCAGTGTGTCAGGCTTTAAACGCGATCTTAACAAGCCTGACTATAAAATTCCGCACATGGGCTGGAACACGGTTCAGCAAACTGCCTCGCATCCGTTGTGGCACAACATTGCTGACAATGCGCATTTTTACTTTGTGCACAGTTATTATGTGTGTCCCGAAGATCAGCACTGGATCGCCGGTAGCACCGAATACCTCAATACCTTTACCAGCGTTGTCGCGCGTGACAATGTGTTTGCAACGCAATTTCATCCTGAAAAAAGCAGTGATGACGGCTTGCAACTGCTACACAACTTTACCCAATGGAAATTGACCTGATGACAACTGCGTTGCAACTGATACCGGCCATCGATCTCAAAGAAGGCCAGTGCGTCAGGCTCCGCCAGGGTCGTATGGATGATGCCTCTGTGTTTTCTGAAGATGTCACCGCCACTGCAAAAAGATGGCTTGATGCAGGTGCGGACCGACTACATATGGTTGATCTTGATGGTGCATTTGCCGGTGAACCAAAGAACGCGGCGGCGGTTGAATCGGTCTGTAAAGCGTACCCGCAACTGCCGGTACAGATTGGTGGTGGTATAAGGAATTATGAAATCGCAGCGCGATATATTGAGGCGGGTGTCAGTTATATCATCATTGGTACCCAGGCCGTGAAAGAACCATCGTTTGTTGCGAGGCTGTGCGAACAATGGCCGGGAAAAATCATGGTGGGTTTGGATGCCAAAGACGGCAGGGTCGCACTGAACGGTTGGGCGGAGGATTCAGGCATCGACTCCATAGAGCTTGCAAAATCATTTGAAGGAGTTGGAGTGGCGGGTATTGTTTACACGGATATCAGCAAAGACGGCATGATGCAGGGGTTCAACGCTGAGTCTACTGCGGCGGTTGCGCAAGCGATCACTATTCCCGTGTTTGCTTCAGGGGGTGTCAGTAGCTACGACGATATAGATCGGCTGGGTAAGATTGCAAAGCACGGTGTTGCTGGTGCCATCGTTGGCCGGGCGTTATACGAAGGGACACTGGAACTTGGCGAGGCGCAGCGCCGCGCCAGTCAGCTGAGCGGGTAACGGATGTGACGCTTGCAAAACGACTGATTCCCTGTCTCGATGTCGATGCCGGACGTGTAGTCAAAGGGGTTAATTTTGTCGATATAGTCGACGCCGGTGATCCGGTAGAGGCGGCCAGACGGTACGGCGATGCCGGTGCAGATGAGCTGACATTTCTAGATATAACCGCAAGTAACGACAACCGCGATACGATTATTGATGTTGTTGAAGCAGTGGCTGCGGAAGTGTTTATACCACTGACCGTTGGTGGCGGTATCCGCAGTGTGGCGGACATCCGTCGATTACTTAATGCTGGTGCTGACAAGGTTGGAATAAACACCGCGGCGGTAACCAATCCGCAACTGGTGAAAGAGGCGTCCGAGCACTTTGGTAATCAGTGCATTGTGGTTGCGATTGATGCCAAAAGCGTTGATACACCCGAAGGTGAACCGCAGAGGTTTGAAATATTTACGCATGGCGGGCGTAAGCCGACCGGACTTGATGCGGTTGCCTGGGCGGTGAAGATGGCTGAGCTCGGTGCCGGTGAACTGTTACTGACCAGTATGGACCGCGACGGCACCAAAATCGGATTCAATTTACCGCTTACACGTGCGGTCGCCAGCGCTGTTGATATCCCGGTGATTGCTTCCGGCGGTGTGGGTAATTTGCAGCATCTTTGTGATGGCATCACTGAAGGAGGTGCCGATGCAGTGCTGGCTGCAAGTATATTTCACTTTGGTGAATACACCATTGGTGAGGCCAAAAGTGCCATGCGCGACGCTGGAATCGAGGTGCGTCTGTGAACAGTATTCTGGATGAAGTTACCTGGAATGAGAAAGGTCTGGTGGCGGCAATAGCTCAGGATTATCAGAGCGGTCAGGTGCTAATGCTGGCGTGGATGAACCGCGAGGCATTACAAAAAACTATCGAACTGCAAGAGGCTGTGTACTGGTCGCGCTCCAGACAGAAACTCTGGCATAAAGGCGAAACCTCCGGACACACTCAGCGCATCGAGCAAATCAGCCTCGACTGCGACGCGGATGCAATTTTGTTGAAAGTGGAGCAACGCGGCGGAATTGCCTGCCATACTGGCAGGGTGCACTGCTTTTTTCGGCGGCTTGGCGATGCTGGTTGGCAAAACGCTGAACCGGTAGTGAAAGATCCAAGCGAAATCTATGCGAAAAAGCCATAATGGGTGACGACAGACTAGCGTGGCGGCGGCAAAAATAGTTGAATAGTCAAATACTAAATGAATTGGCAAATGAGCTTGAACAGCGAAAGTCCGCTGAATCTGCCGATTCTTACGTCGCCAGCTTGTATAACCGGGGTACTGACACCATTTTGCAGAAAGTGGGAGAAGAAGCCATCGAGACGATTATTGCCGTAAAATCGGGTGTCAAGAAGGACATTGTCAGCGAAACTGCTGATCTGTGGTTCCACACATTGGTGATGTTGGCGGAGCAGGGGCTCGGTCCGGACGATGTTCTGTCTGAACTCGAGCGACGTTTCGGCACGTCAGGCCATGAAGAGAAAGCGTCTCGTCAACCCGGTTAAGATTCGAATTTAAAAATAGAGGTCAATCATTATGATGCCAAGTATTCCCCAGCTGCTAATCGTGCTGGTCATTGTTGTTCTAATTTTCGGCGCCAAGCGTCTTAGAAACCTGGGTGGTGATCTGGGATCCGCCGTCAAGGGCTTCAAAGATGCGGTGAAGGAACCCGGTGACACCGAAGAAGAGCAGGCTGGACAAATTGAAGGCGCGACAACTGTTGAAAGCGTCGCTGAAGAAGCCGTCGAAACTGTAAAAGAAAACAAGCAAGCTTGATGCGTCGGTTTGTGCAACTCTTCTGCCTGATAAAGAATCAGGAGCTGCGCTGTGTTTGATGTTGGCTTTCAGGAAATTGTGCTCATCGGTATTATTGCGCTGCTGGTCATCGGGCCGGAGCGTTTGCCATCGGTAGCTCGCAGTGTTGGTTTGTGGGTCGGTAAGATGCAGCGTTTCGTTGCCGGTGTAAAATCCGACCTGGCCAGCGAGCTTAAATCTGATGAGCTGCGCAGTCTGCTTAACAGCCAGGAAGATCAGATTCGCGAACTCAAGCAGATGGTTAACGAAACCCGCACCGATCTGGAGCGCACTGCAAAATCTGCCAGTGATTCTATTTCTCAGGGAATGGACGGTGCGGTAGAGCAGGTCAAAGATGCTGCAGAAACAGCTCGTGAAAACCGCGAGAAAATGGAAGAGATTACCCGTGCCGCCAAAACGACTGCCACCTCGGGTCCGTTCGCAGAGCTGAACAAACGCGAAAGTGAATCTGCCGATGAATCCGCTGACAACACTAATACCGACAACAAATCTGCATGAGTGAATACAAGGGGCTAGTTCTTGGGCATCTTTGCAAGTAAGAACGAAACAGCCAACGACACAGGCGCCGACGACAATGGTGGCGCAGAAATGGGGCTGTTATCGCACTTGATTGAGTTGCGTGACCGCTTGTTGCGCATGCTGCTTGCCGTGGGCATTTTGTTTCTGTGTCTGTTTCCGTTTGCCGACACAATCTGGACGGCTCTGGCTCGTCCGCTGTTAAAGTATGGCGCCGGAGACATGATTGCTATTGATGTTGCATCGCCGTTTCTGATTCCGTTCAAAGTTTGTTTAATGCTGTCTATTGTTCTGGCAGCGCCGTTTCTGCTGTATCAGATCTGGGCGTTTGTTGCCCCCGGCCTCTATGCCCATGAGAAACGGCTGGTGTCACCCCTGCTTATTTCAAGCACGTTGTTGTTTTACTTGGGTATTGCGTTTGCCTACTTTGTCGTGTTTCCGCTGGTGTTTGCGTTCTTCAATAATGTGGCACCTGAAGGGGTCACGGTAAGCACCGACATCGGTCGGTATCTGGATTTTATTCTGACTATCTTTCTTGCTTTCGGTATAGCCTTTGAAGTACCCATTGCGACTATACTGCTGGTTGCTGTTGGCGCGATGACGCCGGAAAGCCTGGCGAAAAAGAGACCGTACTTCATTGTTGCTGCTTTTGTGGTGGGAATGTTTCTGACTCCACCTGATATCATTTCGCAAACCTTGCTGGCGTTGCCAATGTGGTTGTTGTTTGAAGTTGGTATCTTCTTTTCTAGAATTTTCTTAAAGCGCAAACAGGAATTTGCCGAAGCGTCTGAAGCTCGCTATCAACAGGACAACAGCTCAACATCCACTCAGGGTAATTCAATCTCACCCGCTGCCGATGCTGTGATGGATGATGAAGCCATTGAAGATGCAGCACTTGAAGACGAAATAGCAAAGCTCGATCAGAAAAATTCCGAAGACCGTAAAGATTAAGTAAGCACTGTTATGCCGCAGGTATTTCTTCTGCGGTTCGCTGCACAACCTTTGCATAAGTACCCTGGTTAAAAAAACATTTGCGGGTCGCCACATGCCAACCACAAACTCAGCCCCCAGACGTGCCACATTACTGATTATTTTGGACGGTGTCGGGTTAAATCCGTCCAAAGTCGATAATGCAGTGGCACTTGCGCAAACGCCAAATCTCGACGCGTTGTATTCGTCAAACCCGGTTGCGGTTCTCGAAGCATCAGGCGCTGCGGTTGGACTACCCAGCGGGCAAATGGGGAATTCTGAAGTCGGGCATTCGACTATCGGCTGCGGCAGTATTCTCAGGCAGGATCTGGTGGTTATTAACGACAGCGTGGCTGATGGCACGTTCTACGACAATGCTGCCTTTGTAAGTGCTTGTCAGGCTGCCGCTGTAGCCGCTCGCCCGCTGCACCTGATTGGGCTGGTGTCTGATGGTGGTGTACACAGTCATCTCGATCATGTGATTGCCTTAATCGAAACATGCCGGCGAAATAGTGTCGTGCCGATGTTACATATGATCACAGATGGCAGGGATACCGCTCCACAGTGTTCCACTGCCTATCTTGCAGATATTGAAGCGGCACTTGCGAGCGCGGGTGGCAGCATAGCCAGTGTTAGCGGGCGCTATTATGCGATGGATCGGGACAATCGTTGGGAGCGTGTACAAACAGCCTTTGACACCATGGTTCATGGTAAGGGCGCACGCGCCAAAACTGCACTTGCAGGTATTGAGGCGGCCTGGAAGAACGGTAAGAGCGATGAGTTTATCGATCCCTTTGTGGTGGAGGGAGGGCAGTTGATACAAACCGGTGATAATGCGGTGTTTTTCAACTTTCGAAATGATCGCCCGCGAGAACTTAGCGCGGCGTTAATCGATTTGCAGTTCGACGGTTTTGAACGCGGTGCAGATTATGGCGGTATCTCGCTCACCACCATGACTCAGTACCATCCGGATTTTCAGTGTGCTGTTGCCTTTGAGAAAGACAAACCACAAACCACCCTGGGACAAGTCATAGAGGCTGCCGGAGTCAGGCAGTTTCATTCTGCAGAAACCGAGAAGTACCCGCACGTGACGTTTTTCTTCAACGGTGGCAGGGAAGAGCCGTACGACGGAGAAGATCGTGGCCTGATCGCATCGCCGAAAGTGGATACGTACGACCTGCAGCCAGAGATGAGCGCTTATGAAGTGAGAGACAAGGTGCTGGCAGCGATTAACTCTGAACAGTACGGTTTTATTGTGGTGAATCTTGCCAATGGCGATATGGTCGGCCATACCGGCGTGAGAGAAGCGGTTATCCGTTCTGTGGAGGTGGTTGATGAAGTCGTCGGCGAGTTAGTCACGGCAGCTGATAAAAAGCAGTTTTCCATTGTGCTGACAGCCGATCACGGTAATGCCGATATGCTGGTGGATCCGGTAACCGGCGCGCCTCACACTCAACATACGATTTTTCCGGTCGCTTGCATGATACGGGACAAAGTCGCCTGGAACCTTGCAACCGGGGGCGGACTTTCAGACATTGCGCCTACTGTGCTGGAGCTTATGGGGCTTGAGTGCCCCGACGGTATGGGTGGTAAATCAATTCTTTTGAGTGAAAAGTCGCACTAGCTGTAATCTGGTCGGGGTGACAGCATAAAGAGTTCTGTCTAACCGTTGGACAATGATTCGAGCTCGTCCCAACGCTCGTAGGCAACCGCAATAGCAGACTCAAGTGATGTGTATTGCGCCTGCAAGTCAGTCAGTTCATTGCCACCACTCTGGTAAATTTGTGGATCGGCGAGCTTGCTCTCCAGTTGCGATTTTTCTTCTTCCAGCGATTCAATCTTCTGTGGTAGTTGGTCAAGCTCACGCTGCAGCTTATACGACAATTTAACCTTGCCGCCTGTGCTACCGGTATCGGTGTTTTGTGACTTCGCTTTTTTACTGTTAGCGGATTTTTTTGTGTTTTGCGCTGATGTGGTTTCCGGCCTTTGATTTAAGTAGTCGCTGTAGCCGCCAACATACTCCTGTAGGTTGTTGCTTTCATCGAAGGCAATGGTGCTGGTGGCGATGTTATCTATAAACTCACGGTCGTGACTGACCAGTAGCACAGTGCCCTGGAAATTGAGTATGGTGTACTCCAGCAGCTCCAGTGTTTCGACATCAAGATCGTTGGTCGGCTCATCAAGCACCAGAACATTGGCGGGTTTGGTAAATAGTTTGGCAAGTAGTAGCCGGTTTCGCTCACCACCGGACAAAGCAGTGATCGGCGCGCGGGCGCGCTCAGGACTGAACAGAAACTCCTGCATGTAACCCATAATGTGCTGTCGGTTACCATTGATTTCGACAAAGTCCGCACCTTCTGAAACATTGTCTGCCGCACTTTGTTTTTCATCGAGCTGAGCACGCAGCTGATCAAAGTAGGCAACCTCCAGATTGGTGCCTTGTTCAACTGATCCTGAATCCGCACTCAGCTGGCCGAGCATGATTTTCAGCAGAGTGGTTTTACCACTTCCGTTTGGCCCGATAATAGCGACTTTATTGCCCCGCATAATCGTGGTAGAAAAATTCTGTATAAGCTTTCTGCCGCCAAGTTCGTGGCTGACTTTTTCCAGTTTGAATACGATCCGACCTGACTTATTGCCTGCCTGCACAGTCATATTGACCTGACCGATCTGGGTTCGCCTTGCTGCGCGTTCTTCGCGCAGTTTCTTTAACGCTCGTACACGGCCCTCATTGCGGGTGCGACGTGCCTTGATTCCCTGTCTGATCCACTCCTCTTCCTGTTTAAGCTTTTTATCGAACTGCTTATCGTGTTCTGTTTGTGCTGCAATTGCCTGCTCTCGTGAAACCAGGTATCGCTCATAAGTCTGTTGCCAGCTGGTGAGGTTGCCGCGGTCAATTTCAACAATTCGATTCGCCAGTACCCTGATAAGTTGTCTGTCGTGAGTGACGAATATCATGGTCACGTTGAGCTTGCGTAGAAAGGTTTCCAGCCACACCACAGATGCAACATCCAGATGGTTGGTTGGCTCATCCATCAATAGCACGGATGGCTCAGACACCAGCGCTCTGGCCAGCATGGCACGGCGCTTCTGACCGCCTGATAACGTAGAAATTTTTACATCCGGAACCAGACTTAGCTGACTGATTACGCTCTGAACTTTTGCCGATGCCTGCCAGATATCAATATCGGTTTCAATAGTCGTTGAGCCTTGTTGATAAACTTCAAGTAACGCCTGAGCAGTGGAATCATCGTGTCCGGATGCGGTGACTTCAAACACTGTACGGTTGTCTTCACCGCTGGGCACTTCCTGTTGGAGTCTGGCGATAGTGACGTTGTCGGTGCGTTCAAGCTTGCCGCTGTCAGGAGTCAGCTCACCACTGATCACCTTTAGCAGCGTGGATTTGCCCTGACCGTTGCGTCCGAGTACCGCGATTTTGTCACCGGCTTCAACGACCAGATCTGCCTGATCCAGCAGTGCTTCGGGGCCGAACGCGAGACTGATATCCCGCAATCTGATTAGTGCCATAAGTTTTGCCGGAACCTGTTAGCCGATGCTGCGCAATAGACGCCCGGGGTTTCGCAGGTGAGGTAGTTGTTGATTGCAGGTTATATGAATAAGCAGCAATTCGTGTTGGTGGATCGCTGCGCTGTATCGAGTAAGCAGTTGATCAAAAAGCAGCTGACAACTGATTTTAATAAAACTAAAGACTCGCCTGAAACATAGATAGTTTGCGAGTCGGGAACAACCATTAAACTAACCGGCTTGTTGCTCGGTCCATTCTGCATCAGTGTGTGCTTTGATAGTCAGCGCGTGAATGGCACCGGATTTGATATATTCATCCAGAACCGCATACACGAGTTTATGTCTTTTCAGAGTTGAAAGGTCGGCAAAGCTGTCGCTGATGACCAGGGCTTCGAATTTGCTGCCATCTCCAGTCACGGTAGCTTTGGATCCGGCAATGGATTGTTCAATCTGGTCGCTGTAAAAATCCATTCTCATGGGTACTGTCTCTTGGTGCTGTTGGGAACATTATAACGGTTCGTACGGACTCCCGTTGTCAATTGTATGAAACTTTCGTTCAGGGATTAGGGGAATTTGCTGCAGATAAAAAGAGGGCCCGCATGGCGGGCCCGATATGGGGGTGAGAACGTGACTGTTGCAAACAGGTCACGCACCTATTGTTTTAGACCCTTACGCAAAAAAAACAACCACATATACGCAGAAAAACCATTACTGCCAATATAATTTTCTAATCTGTATTTTTGTGCTGGATATTTGGCGCAGAATTGCCTGCGCATTGCATAACTCTGACGCGAATCATTACTGTGTTCTACTGGTGTCACAGGCCCGGCATGCAGTCAGAGTTATTTCAGCAATCGTCTTGCAATAACTTCGCTCTGAATTTCAGAGGTTCCTTCAAAGACACTGAGAATTCGAGCATCGCTGAGGAGCCTGGACACGGGGTGTTCCAGCGCATAGCCCATTCCGCCATGGATCTGTAAGGCACAATCAGCGCAGGACCAGGCAGTTCTGGCGGCCAGTAACTTCGCCATGCCGGCCTCCACGTCACATCTTTGGCCCTCATCTTTTTTTCGCGCGGCGGCAAACGTGAGTTGCCGGGCAATTTCAATATCCACCAACATGCGGGTTATCTTGCCGTAGACACGTTGATAAGTTATCAGTGGTTTTCCAAACTGTTGTCTTTCCCTGGCGTACCTCAACGCCAGTTCGAAGGCATTGCGGGCCACGCCAACTGCACGCGCCGCAGTCTGTATTCTGGCTGACTCGAAGGTGGTCATCAGTTGTTTAAATCCATATCCCTGCTTATCCCCTAACAACGCTGATGCCGGAATCTGAAAATTGTCGAAGCTAATATCGTACTCACGCATGCCACGGTAACCGAGTACCTCGATTTCACTGCCACTGATGCCTTTGTCGGGAAAGTCGTTGTTGTCGCTGCCACGTTGTTTCTCAGCTAACAGCATACTCAAACCCGTATGGTCATCGCTGTTGCTGTCAGTACGGACCAGCAGCGTCATGAGGTCGGAACGTGCCGCATGAGTGATCCAGGTTTTATTGCCGGTAACCAGCCAGTTCCCCGCTTGATCCTGTGTTGCTCTGCAATTAAGTGATCCGAGATCAGAGCCGGTATCGGGTTCGGTAAATACCGCGGTTGGCAGTATGTCTCCATTGGCCAGGCCCGCCAGGTATTTTTGTTGTTGCTCACGGGTGCCTGCCTGCTGAATAAGTTCCGCTGCTATTTCCGATCTGGTACCCAGTGACCCCACGCCAATATATCCGCGCGAGAGTTCTTCGGTTACCACACACATGGCCAGCTTGCCGTAGCCGGAACCACCGTGCTCCTGCGCTATTGTTAGCCCGAAAACACCGAGCTCACCGAGTTCTTTGATGAGCGCTTCGGGGATAAGCCGGTTTTCGAGATGCCACTGTTGCGCATGCGGTTCGATGTGTGTGTCTGCAAAAGAACAAAACTGGTTTGCGACGATATCCAGTGTGGAGTCCAATCCGCGATTTGTCGTTGTTATTCCACTGTTAAGTTGTTCAATAATTAATCTTGATTGAACGGCGCTGTTGTTTTTATCAAATCTTGTCGCAATCATCGCCAGTGATTGAGTTGCGGCAACCGGTTGTACAGGGCGGAAGGTTTCCAGTTGACTCATTTCTATGCCGTGCAGCAACTGGTTGATCAAACTCCGGGTAGCATTTTTTGCGATACTCAGTTCCAGTGGTCGAACCTGCTGTTGCTCATGCAGTGTGGTTAACCATGCAACCATCGCATCGAATGCTTGTGCCAGTGACGCCTGCCAGGCAAACCCGTGTCGTTGAAACTGACTATCTGCGCTTTCCAGGTGTTTGGATTGGTTCAACACCGCGGTTCTGGAGCTTTCTATAAAGTCACTGATTGCCTGCTGTGCTTCTAAACAA
>CALLLY010000195.1 GCA_938008205.1 uncultured Granulosicoccaceae bacterium | reverse complement strand
ATCTGAAACGGTTTTTCCATAACCTCGGCAACTGGCTTTTCTTTGATTTGCGGGTTGTCGATCATCTGTGTCAGTAACTTCGAATCGATCAGGCTTCCGACAAACTCCCCACCCTCGGTGACAGGTGCCTGTGAAAGGTTCGCCTCGGTTAATTGATACACCGCTTCGCTAACCGTTGTTTTGATATCGATAGACAGCATTTTGCGGTCACTTAAATAGCCACCAATGATATCACCGGCAGTGGCGTAGTCTCGTTCTTCCAGAAAGCCGTGATCCTTCATCCAGCTGTCGTTATAGACCTTACCCAGATACCGCGTACCGTGATCTGGAAGAATGATCACCATGACATCATCATCAGTCATGTTTTCTCGTGCCCACTCAAGCGCTCCTGATACCGCTGACCCGCAAGACCACCCGCAAAACAAGCCTTCTTCTCTGGCCAGTTTGCGTGTCATGATAGCCGCGTCTTTGTCGGTCACTTTGACAAAGTGATCTATCAAATCAAAGTCGACATTTTTCGGCAGAATGTCTTCTCCGATACCTTCGGTCATATACGGGTAGATTTCACTTTCATCAAATACGCCGGTCTCTTTATATTTTTTGAACACAGAACCATAGGTATCAATTCCAACGGTTACGATGTTGCTGTTCTGTTCCTTTAAATACTTCGACACGCCACACATACTGCCGCCAGTCCCGACCCCCGCAGCATAATGGGTAATACGACCATCAGTATCGCGCCAGATTTCAGGACCGGTAGTCTCGTAGTGAGCCAGAGAGTTTGACAGGTTGTCATACTGATTGGGATAAATTGAGTTAGGCGTGTCTTTGTGCAACTGCTGCGCTACCGAGTAATAAGAGCGAGGATCATCAGCATCTACACTGGTGGGACAAACAAATACTTCAGCACCTACCGCACGCAGAATATCTATTTTCTCCTGCGATTGTTTATCTGCAAGAGTAAAAATACATTTATAGCCTTTGGCTATCGCACCCAGCGCCAGCCCCATTCCGGTATTGCCGGAAGTCCCTTCGATAATCGTACCGCCGGGCTTGAGCGTACCGGCCCGCTCGGCATCCTCGATCATTTTTAACGCCATCCGGTCTTTCATTGAGTTCCCGGGATTAAAATACTCGACTTTCGCGAGAATTTGTCCAGGGTAGTCTCTAGACACCTTATTCAATCGCACTAAAGGCGTGTTACCGATGGTGTCGACAATTGAATCATGTACGTTCATAAAGTACTCAGGCTCCTGTTACCCCAACAGCTCTGTCAGAGCAACCAATAAGTGTTCTACATCTTGTTGTTCAGTATAGTATCCGGGAGATATACGCACCGCACCACCAATTTCGGCAGTTTCGAATAAGCGATGGACCCCAGGCGCACAGTGTAGTCCGGCGCGCACACATATATGATAATCGGCGTCGAGCATTTCGGCGACTTGCTGCGCCTGCATGTTGTCAACGGTAAAGCTCACCACAGCGATGTGTTCGCCGACATCAATATCGCCAAGCATGGTTACTTTGTTAAGCGTCGAGAGATGCGTCGAGATTGAACGGGCATGCGCCATTTCAACGTGGTGGATATGATTCATTGCGGCCGTACACAGCGCCTGGTGAGAGTTATCTTTTGCATCGTGTTGTGCACCCAGTTCTGCAAACCACTCCTGAGCCGCATGCAAACCTGCAATACAGGGCATTGATAATGTGCCCGCTTCCAGTGCGTGAGGATAACCCTCGGGCTGAAAGGCAGAGGCAGAATCAACGCCGGTACCACCGAAACGCAATGGTTTCAGGTGTACGTCTTCATTGACAATCAAACCACCAACACCTGTCGGCCCATATAATCCTTTATGGCCGGTAAAAGTGAGTACATCAATACCGCAGGACATATCTATTGGCAACACACCCGCGGTTTGCGCAGTATCTACTACCAGTGGTACGCCATGTTTATTAGAGACTTCAGCAATGGCGTGAATATCCTGCACTGTGCCGACCACATTCGATGCATGGTTGAGCACCAGTGCTTTTGTAGAAGGTATTATGGCGCTTTCAAATTGGCTCGGGTTAATAAAGCCACGGCTATCGGGAACTACCCGGGTAACCGACACACCAAAATCTCTTTCCAGATGATTCGCCGTGCGTCGTACCGCGTTGTGATCCAGCTCGGAAATCACCATATGATCCCCGGCACTCAGCAACCCGCGTAGTGCGGTATTCAGTGAATCGGTCGCGTTAAGCGTAAACACCACCCGGTTAGGATCACCGGCAAACCCGAAAAACTCTGCAAGCAATCGCCGTGTGGTAAAAATCATTTGCTCGGCCTCAACAGCCAGCAGACTCCCCGAACGCCCCGGATTCACTCCATGGCTTCGAAAAAAACTATCCATATACTGGTAGACCGGCTCAGGTTTGGGCCAGGTGGTAGCAGCATTGTCAAAGTAGTACTGGTCTTTCATAGTGCGATATCCGGGAAATTTACCCACATAGCCGTGAAACACTTTGTATTAGTGCTACGTTAATCACAGCGCTGCCAAACCATGAGATGCTCATCCAGACAATCTTCACAGTAATGATCCACGCGTTGTTTAAACACCGACAGCAGCACCATCACTTCGAGGATCACTTGCCCCTTCGATAAGACCATTCGGGTGTAGCACCAGTGCTCCTGCATGCCCCATCACTTCGTCGAAGTCACCAATCACTTCAAGGTCATGTCCCGCAGCCAGCAGCTTTTCATACACGTGAGCATCAAAGCGGTTTTCGATGCGCAGATTAGTCACATCACTCCCCCACGTTTTACCCAGTAACCAACGCGGTGCGGTGATTGATTGCTGTAAGTCATGCTGGCCGCTCAGGTACCGACTCAGCACCATGGCCTGTGTTTGCGGTTGTCCTTCTCCACCCATGGTGCCATAAGGCATGACTCTGCCATCACTCAGGTGCGCAAGTGCGGGCTGGATAGTATGAAACGGTCGTCGTCCGGGCTTTAAACAGTTATGGTGCGCGGGGTCAAGGCTGAAACTGGTACCACGATTCTGCCAGGTAACACCGGACTCCGGCAGTACCACACCCGAGCCGAACTCCCAGTAAATACTTTGTATAAAGCTTACCGCCCGACCTTCATTGTCCACCGCACCAAGCCACACGGTATCACCACCGACACTGGCATCAGGCCACGGCTGCGCCTGTGTCATGTTCACCCCTGAAGCCAGCTGATCAAGTTGTGCTGCCGCCAGAAAATGCTCTGCCGGCTGCTGCATATAATCAGGATCACTGACTGCGGAATCGCGAATTCGAAATGCCTGTTTGGTCGACTCTACCAGGGCGTGCACATAGGCAAAATCGTCAACCGTTTGAATATTCAAACGCGAAAAAATACCCAGCAGCATTAATGATGCAAGACCCTGCGTCGGCGGTGGCATATTAAATATCTGATGACCCTGCACCTGCAGAGCCAGTGGATTAACCTCAAGTGCGTGATACTGGTTTAAATCGTCCAGGCGGATCGGCGAGCCGGCGCCTTGCAGATCCGCCGCCATCGACTCAGCCAGCTCGCCACGGTAAAAATCCTCCAGCCCGCGTTCAACGAGTTGCCGCAGGGTATTGGCAATGCGCTGCTGTTTGAGCAATTGGCCGATTTTTACCGGCTGGCCGTCGACCAAATAAGCTGACGCAAAACCCGGCTGATCTTTCAGCTCATTCAGTTTTCCAGCGGCGTTGTTGCCCAGCGTTGCCGATACCGGCACACCGGCAGTAGCGTGGTGGATAGCGTCTTCCAATAAACGCGACAAAGGTAATTTGCCACCCATAGCAATACTGCGCTGATGCGCTGCCTGCCAGCCGGAAACTGCACCCGCTACGGTTAATGCGGCGTGCGGGCCGCGCCCCGGAATTGCATCGAGACCCTGCTCGGCATAGTACTCTGGAGTCGCCAGCCGCGCAGCGCCGCCACAGGCATCAATGCCAGCCGGCTTTTTACCGGGCTCATGAATCAGCCAAAAATTATCACCGCCCAGTGAATTCATGTGCGGATAGACAACGGCAATTGTACTGGCAGCCGCAATCATTGCCTCAACGGCATTGCCACCGTCACGCAGAACACGAGCTCCAGCCTCGGACGCAAGATGGTGCGGCGCCACCACCATACCGTTGTAGGATCTTCTTGTGTGGAGCATAGATTTATTTCCGCAATTAATGCCCTCAAGTATGACGCTGATTTTTTCCCGCGCAAGCGCCTGCGACGACGGTTTTTTAGGAGCTACAGGGAAAGTCTTAACAAGAATCGTTCAACCGCATTACAGGTGGGCATTAAATGGCCGGGAACGGAGAATTCCCGGCGCTCAGAGCAGCAGACAGAGCTTTCGCAAACTGCCCGCAGTGTGCAGGCGAGTTTTGCCTGCACACTGGATTGCTGAGCTGAGATAACAGCAAACAGGCTTTAGTTTGCGCTCAGCAGATTGCTAATAGCAGTTGAGTTCAGCATAGCGTCTCGCAGACTGGTGAGCGTTTCTTCAGTCAAAGCATCCGCACTGGCAATCGTTCGCGTGGCCTTACCGACCGGCCCGGAAATATTCGGCAACCAGCTCGAAACCGATGCCACCTGCCCGGCATACTCTGAGACACAATCCCGCCCGCTATCAATAAAGATCTGCGTGATACTGGAAAATGATTCAGCGAGAGTCGGGTCGCCACCCAGCGCCCAGCAAAACAAATCACCGGCCCGATCTGCACCGCCTGCATGCACATCAGCGAACGACCCGTCACCGTCGGCATCAAAAAGCAAAGCAGCCGCCAGTGTATTGATGCCAAAACCCTGCTCGACTGCCAGTACCGTCGCAATAGCATCTGCAGCTGATTCGGTGTTTCCTACAATGGGTAAAGCGAGTTGCTCATCGATGGCGTGGCCGATTTCGTGGTACATCACGTGAGTGTAAGCACCATTGGTTACCTGAAAGGAGGTGTCGAGATCGTCTTCAAATTCTGCATCAAAGTACAAAATAATCTGATCGTACAATTCCCAGCACATGAAAATAATCGGCGCAATTGACTCACCACTGCGCTCCGGTAAATAGAAGGCATTGGCCACGCCACAGTTCTGCATTGAGATAGGGATATCTTTCGGCAGATCAATTATTCGATTCACGTACGCCACACTTGGCTGCAAAACGCTTGTAAGCGCGGTATTCCACTCCGTGGTAATACCGTCTACCACCGACAGGTTGAATGAGCCGTTCAATACCGGTGTGCCCGGCTGGCCGACCTCATCAACGCCCCCACCTCCAGAGGCGCCCTCGTCATCTCCGCCACCACCACCGCCGCAGGCAATCACGAAAAAGGCGGTGAACAGACATAAACAAAATCGGTAAAACCGAGACATACACTCTCTCCAGACTGGTCTTAAAACTTCGGAAAACGCGGTGGCCTGGTATTTGCACCCCCGCCCGTCTGCCCAGCATACACCTTCCCGGATGTTGCCACCGCTCCCTATTCTCAGTTTACGACAACCTTCACCCGGGTCAATAAGACGCACGGGCAATGCAAATGCAGCTGTGCGTGTGCTGGTGCTTGCGTTGTTGCCGGTTAACGGACCAGTAAATCAAGCGTTTTCAGCGCAACCAGTCTCTCAACGCATCATAGTCAACGCCGCTGAGAATTACTCGGTGAGTGATGTGATGCTGCAACACGGTGTTGTGTTTAACCCGATTCGGCGCATGTCGGATGGCGCATGGGTTGGCCGGATATCATCACCTGCCAGCGACGGCGAAATTTTGCACCAGATTCGCGCCGATGACCGAATTCTCTACGCAGAATCAGACGCCCTCGCCACCCCCGCCGCAGCCACTGCCGGACCGCTAGTACTGGCAGACGATCCACTTATTTCGAATCAATGGTACCTGGGGTCAAGTGACCGGTACGCCTCGGCAATCAATCTGCAAAATGCATGGAGCATCACCCACGGCAGCACTGACACGACAGTTGCGGTACTGGATACCGGTGTCCGTTACGAACATCCGGATATGCAAGGACGACTTTTGCCCGGCTATGATTTTATCTCTGCTGTACCGCGCGCAAACGACGGCGATGCCAGGGATGCGGATGCCAGCGATACCGGCAATGGCGTCGACGAAGCTTTCAGTCGTGAGATGGCTGAGCAAAACATTACCTGCCCGCAGAAAAACAGCACCTGGCATGGCACCGCAATCACATCAATCATTGCCGCGAACAGCGATGATGAATACGGGATTGCCGGCGTCGACAAAAGCGTGAATGTGTTGCCTGCCAGAGTGATCGGTCGATGTGGCGGACTGCGATCTGATCTTCTCGATGCAATACGCTGGGCAGCCGGAGTAGATGATCCCGAGCTGCCGCACAATCCTACACCGGCAAAGATTATTAACATCAGCCTCGCAATTACTGAAGCTTGCAGTAGAGCCGATCAAAGCGCCATCGACGATGCGGTTAACGCAGGGGCAATTGTGGTCGCCGGGGTTGGCAACGATCAGCTCAATCTTGATCAGTTCCCGACCTCACCTTCAACCTGCAACAATGTGCTGGCGGTTGCTGCCCTGAAGGCCGATGGCACGCTGGCAGACTATAGCAACTACGGTTCAATGGTAGATATTGCCGCACCCGGTGGAGACACCCTGGCAAGTACTGAACATGCCATCATTACTGCTTCGAATCAGGGTATAACCGACGCACTGCCTGTCAGCCTGCACCGACACTACAGCGGCACCAGCGTGGCAACACCACTGGTGACCGGCGTATTGTCATTAATGCTTTCTTTAAACCCTGAACTGTCTCAGACAGAGATAATCAACATACTCAAACGCTCCACCAGGCCATATAACAACGATATCCACTGTGAATCCGCCAAGTGTGGTCAGGGAATGCTCGACGCTGGTCTGGCGGTACGAAACACACTGGATTACAGCAATGGTAGTATGGCACCCGAACTTGCCTACGCAGTGGCTACGACACCAGCGGATGGAACAACCAACGGTTCAGCAGTTATTTCCGCATCGGGCACCGGTACAGCTGATCGTTTATTGCTTCTTTTGCTGGCCGCAATTGTGATAATAAGATCCGTGCGGTCTGCAACATTTTCTTTATTGACTAACCAAACAGTCAGATTCAGGCAGTGACCGTGCACCACTACCTGGTCTACATTGCCCACTGACCATAACCCTCCAGGCGCCCGATGAATCTGCTTAGCCAACGTCGCTTTCTGCCTTACTTCCTAACGCAGTTTCTCGGCGCGTTTAACGACAACGTATTTAAAAACGCGCTGGTTATAATTTTAACTTACAAAATAGTTTCAGAGCACAGCAGCATTCTGGTTAATCTGGCTGCGGTTATATTCATCCTGCCGTTTTTTCTATTTTCACCGTTATCCGGACAACTCGCAGACAAGTATGAAAAAACACTGCTCATCCGGCGTATAAAATGGGTGGAAATCGGCATCATGTCTTTAGGGGTTATTGGACTGTGGTTGAATTCTATTCCGGCGTTACTGGTGGTACTTTTTTTAATGGGCAGCCAGTCGGCATTTTTCGGACCGATTAAATTCAGTATTCTCCCCCAGCATTTATCGCGATCAGAATTGATGGGCGGTAACGCACTGGTTGAAGCGGGTACCTTTTTAGCAATCTTATTCGGCACCATTCTGGGCGGCCTGCTTGCCGGGCTTGATAGTTATATATTGCCCGTTTCTATCGCGATTCTCAGTTTCTCGGTAATCGGGTTGATTGTCTGCCATTTTATTCCTCCGGCACAGGCCGAAAAACCAGACCTTGTCATCGACCGCAATCCGATTACATCAGGTAAACAGATTTTTTCCACACTCGCCAGTAATCAGTCGAATCTTTATACCGCCTTTGGTATTTCCTGGTTCTGGTTCTTTGGCGCGACGTTTCTCACGCAAATTCCAAACTTCTCTCGTGAGTACTTAAATGGCGATCCCTATGTCGCAACGATGTTTATGGCTATGTTTTCTATTGGTATAGGCCTTGGCTCGTTTATATCATCAAAACTGTCACGCGGACGCGTTGAACTAGGCCTGGTACCCATCGGTGCATTCGGCATGACAATATGCGGGCTCTACCTGGGACTGATGGATATCTCCAGCAATCAGGCGACCACCACCATTGCAGACATGCTGCGCAACTTCAGCACACTCAAAGCCCTGCTGTTTTTCTTATTGCTGGCAGTATTCGGTGGTTTATACATCGTACCTATGTATGCACATATTCAGTCAAACACGCCTTCAGAGTATTTATCCAGAAACATTGCCGCAAACAATATACTCAATGCATTACTCATGGTGATTGCAGGTATCTTTGCAATCATTTGTTTTTCACTGGGCAATACGATTCAAAGCCTGTTCGTCATTGTGGCGATCATGAATACGGTCATTGGCTTATTTATTTTCAGACGTGTTCCGGAATACACGTTGCAAATGGGCGCATGGTTACTCATGCACACCATCTACCGCATAGGCAAACACGACCTGCACCACATCCCAAAAGAAGGTGCCGCTGTACTTGCCTGCAATCATGTGAGCTTTGTTGACCCTGTTGTTATCGGAGCCGTCTGCCCAAGACCCATGCGCTTTGTGATGTACCACAAGATCTACAATATGCCTGTGGCAAAGCACTTTTTCCAAAATGCCGGCGCCATCCCTATTGCTCCGCAAAAAGAAGATCCACAGCTACTTCAGCAAGCGTACGACTCTATTGCACAGGCGCTTGAAAACGGGGAGCTGGTGTGCATCTTTCCGGAAGGCGGATTAACACCCGACGGAGAACTCCAGGAGCTGAAACCGGGTATTGAGCGCATACTGGATCGCACACCCGTGCAGGTTATCCCGATGGCACTCAGCGGGTTGTGGGGCACCTGGTTTACACGAGTTAAGGGTCGCGCCATGAAAGGCTGGCCGCGTCACTGGATGAAAAGGATCGACGTTTTTACCGGAGAGCCGATTCAGCCGGAAGACGCAAAGTTACCGTTACTTTCACAGCGCATACTGGCGTTACGTAAGCAGCCTTAGAGCAGCCTGAGAATTGCTAGCAGCTACCCTTTGGTAGCCCCCAGTGTTAACCCGGCAATAAAGTGCTTTTGCATAATAAAAAACATCAGCACCGGCGGCACTGCAGCAAGTAACGAGGCCGCGGATACCAAATGCCACTGCTGCACAAACTCGCCGTTGAGCGTGCGAACACCGACGGTAATCGGAAGACTGGAGTCTTCCTGAATCAAAACCGTCGCCCAGAAAAAATCATTCCAGATAAAGGTAAAAATTAGTACGCATAGTGCAGCGATAGCAGGTTTCACCAGCGGTAATACCAGGTGCCAGAATATCCTGAATTCACCAACCCCTTCGAGCCGTGCCGATTCGATTAATTCAAACGGCAGCGCTTTGATAAAGTTCCGCATAAACAAGGTACAAAACCCGGTTTGGAAAGCCGCGTGAAACATCACAAGCCCCGGCACTGTATTCATGATTTCAAGCTTTACCGAAATATCTACCACTGGCAGCATAAGAATCTGAAACGGTACAAAGTTTCCGGCAACAAACAGAAAAAACAACGGCAATGCCCACTTGAATTTATATATTGCCAGGGCATACCCGGTCAGGCAGGCCAAAGCTACTGAAATAATCATGGTAGGTACTGCTATCAGCAGTGTGTTAATCAGATATCGCAGCGCATCGGTTTTAGCAAACACTTCACCATAATTCTGGAAAAGCTGAAATGAACTGGGAATACCGAAAACGTTACCTATGGCAATATCCGACGCTGGTCGAATGGAGGTCATGAAGATTGCCAGTAGTGGCAGAAGCCATAGAAACAGTGCTAGTGGCAAAGCGAGCTTGTAGGCAAGCTGTGCTCCACCCGAGTAGTTATTAATGGGTTTAGGAAACATAGGATTAGTGCCCCTCTTTCTCGTCCTGATACATCCGCCACAAAAAGTAGCTGATGTAGATCAGCATGATGAAGAACAATACCGTGGCAATGGCTGAGCCGTAGCCGTAACGTCCCACCCCTTCTCCGACCGCCTGATCGTACATGTAATAGGCAAGCACATTAGTAGAGCCAAACGGACCACCCTGAGTCATGGTGGCAATCATATCGAAAGATCTTAGTGCTCCGATCACGGTCACAACCACTGCAATGAAGGTTGCCGGTTTAAGCTGAGGCAACACAACATGCCACAGCATTTTCCAGCCTTTAGCTCCGTCCAGCTGGCCCGCTTCTATCTGATCGGAGGAGACGTTGTTGAGCCCGGTAAGATATAAAATCATGCAGTAGGCAATCTGGGGCCACAACCCCGCGGCAATAATGCCATAGGTCGCCATGTTTTCATCACCCAGTATAGATGGCGGATCTACAGAGCAAACCCGGGTCATGTTGCCAACAATATTTTCTTTCATCTCGCAGAAGAACCAGCTCCATACCTCACTGAGCAGACCAAACTCCGGATTGTAGGCCCAGGTAAAAATCAATCCCACAACCACTTGCGAAATCACAAACGGAAAAAAGAAAAGTGACTTGTAGATACGGATACCCGTTACGGTTTGATTGAGAAACAGTGCGATAAAAAGCCCGATGGGTACTGCCAGCATAAACAGCAGCAGCCATAACAAATTGTTCTTTAACGAGGTATAAAAATTAGGGTCGTCCAACAGGACTTTGTAGTTGTGCAAACCAACCCATTCACCTGTCCAGACGCCATTGATGTCATACAGGCCATCCCAACGTGTAAATGAGTACGACAACGATTGAAATATCGGCACAATGACGTAGAGCAGAAAGAACCCCAACCCCAGCGCCAGAAACAACCACGGTGCCAGCGCTACTTTATTGCGCTTGTAGTAAGACGTTCCGGTCACCATGAAAAATGCAGCGGCAAGTGCTGCTATGAGCAACACCATGCGAATGAAAAACGTTGGCACTCTGGCCTCTATTTGCCGAGCGAGGCCGAACATCTCCTGAATCATGGAGGTACTGACAACAAAAAACAGTACAAACAAACACACCGCCAGTACCACAGCGGACACACCGATCTGAGTGGTTGAGGTGTCGAAACGGTTGGTCGAATTGAGGGTGGTTGTTGTCATTGAGCTCTCCGGTGCTCTCCGGGTAAATAAGCTTTACCCGGACAGCCTCATAGTCAACCTTGGCAGAACAAATCGGCTACCTGATAACCAGGTAGCCGATAGATCGACTACTTGTAGACTTCAGCCTGAACTTTATCCAGACCTTCAAGGACTTCGTCCAGAGTGGACGGATCAAGCATAAACTTCTGGAAGCCTTCCATACCTGCTTTAGCCATTGCAGCTGGCGCATCACGATCATAGAACTGCGCAAGACCTGCTGCCGTAGACAGTGTTTCCATGCCTTCAACGATGAACTTGTCTTCAGTATTGATTTCAGCATCAGCGTTAGGCGGCAATTGGCCAATAGCCTTGTTCCAGTCGCCCTGAACTTCAGGAGTTGCAATAAACGCAAGGAACTTCTTGGCGTTGTCTACGTTCTTGGCTTTAGCCGGAATAAAGAAAGCATCAGCTGGTGCTTCTTCAGCACGTGGCAGACCGGCAGTGATTTCAGGGAACTGAAAGAAATCAATCTGCTCGTCAGTCAGACCAGCGTCTTTATACTGACCGACAGAGAAGTTACCCATTACGTACATCGCGGCATCACCTTTTGCGAATGGTGAAATCGCATCCTGCCATGACATCGTGGCATGTGTGCTAACGAAAGAACACCGATCAAGCATTTCTTCCCACTTGGCGAACGTGGCACGAATACGATCGTCGGTGTATTTGATTTTACCGGCGGTCAGGTCGTTGTGAACGTCATAGCCATTGGTTCGAAGATTCAGGTAGTCGAATACACCCGCAGCTGTCCAAAGAAACTTGGTGCCGATGGTAAACGGGGTGACGCCAGCTTCTTTCAGCGCATCGCAGTTGCCAAGCAGCTCTTCCCAGGTAGCAGGTTCGCTCAGACCCAGCTTGTCATAGATGTCTTTGCGGTAGTAAACGCCCCACTGGTAGTAAGAGTAAGGAACCCCCCACTGCTTGCCATCGCGAGACATGGTCGGCTTGATTGCATTGAATTTGCCGGACAAGTTCTCATCAGATGCCCACAGATCAGAAATATCCATGAACAAACCAGCATCAACAAATGGCCCCATGCGGTTGCCCGGGTACCAGGTGATCACGTCTGGCGCGTCATTCTGCAGCGCGTTACGAATAGTGCTCTTGTGCGCTTCACGGTCACCGTTGTTGGCGATGACGTTGATGTCAGGGTTTGCCGCTTTGAAGGCGTCAACCGCTGCTTCATAGGCCGCTTTTTTGTCAGGGTTCAGATCATCGAAGGTAATAACCAGATCACTCGCGATCGCAGCACCGGACAGCAGACCGCCGATAGCCGCACCGAGTGCTAACTTGGTAAAACTAAAACTCATAGCGTTCATCCTCCATTGGATGTTTGTAAAAAAACGGTGGCGCTGTAAAAAACGCCGTTAAAACCAAACCGGCAGTGCATCGCCGGTATCTTGAGAACACTTCCAAATTATACGCTGGAATCACACTCATGATATCAGCGCTTGTGCTCGACTTGCCTCATCGCACTGACGCAGTTGCGACGCAGCGACCTCCGGTGGCACCGGATTAATGATATTGGCACTGCCCGATTCAAATCCGGCCAGATATTTTAATTTTTCCGGATCTCGAAGTGGTGGCTGCATGGCTATATGAAAACACCAGTCGGCGTTGCCATCGTGTTTATCGCAGGGGGCATTGTGCAATAAGGTGACGTTAGGACTTGAGCGTTCGAACAAGACATCGTAGCGTTTAGCCTGACGTTGATACACCAACGCCAGTTCGGCAAGTTCGGCATTACTCAGTTGTGCAATACTATTTACATGACGGGTTGGAACCACCCACGTTTCATACGCAAAGCGCGCCGCATAAGGCACGATGGTAACGAAGTCTGCAGTGCGCTCTACCAACAGTGCTTCGTGGTATTCAGGCCTCGCCACAAGCGTTTGCAACAGCGGCTTACCATGCAACTGCCGATACCGTTGTTGTGAGTCACGCATGCGTTGAGCAGTTTCAGTCACAAAGCCGGTTGCATAAACCTGTCCGTGCGGGTGTAAATTAGATACACCGGTTTCTGTTCCCTTGTTCTCAAAGATCAGAACGTTATAGATATCCGGTTTTGCGCTCAGCGTCGCGTACTCTTGCTGCCACAGACCTGCTACCTGAATCATCTCCTGTTCGGACAAATTAGCAAGTGTCGTGTTGTGTTGTGGTGACCAACAAAGTACACGGCAAACACCATTGGAAGGTGCTTTACGACACAGGTCATCGGTATTGTCTGACTCGGCGGTAATAGCATCACTGGCAGCTAACGACGCAAAGTCATTATTAAACGCCATGGGTGCAGTGTAGTCAGGGTTGACTACATCGGACGCGCGGGTGACGCCGGGACACAGGTAGCAATCGGGATCATGAACCGGTTGCTGTGGTTTGGTGTCGGCCACGGTTGCGCCGGACCAGGGCCGACCGGAAGACGCTGCTGAAATAATTACCCATTGCTCAAGCAATGGTTGCCAGCGCCGCTCTTGTACGCCACTCACGAACGCATCTCACGAACACCTTCGGAAGGTGTAATCTGATAGCTGTTTGCGCTCAGGCCGGTAAGTTGCTGATAGTGCGTCTCGACGCGATCAAGCAGCAACTGCACCTGATTTTTTTCAACCAGGTTTACCGTACATCCGCCAAAGCCTGCGCCGGTTAAACGCGCACCAAGCACCCCTTTTGTTTCACGAGCTATGTCGACCAGGGCGTCCAATGGCTCACTGGAAACATCGTAATCATCACGCAGAGACTGATGACTTTCATACATCAAGGCACCGAACGCGTGCAGATCGTTGTTGCGCAAAGCAGCGACCGCACGTTGCACACGATCATGCTCTGACACCACGTGTCTGGCGCGCCGGTAAGCGGTATCTGAATCTGCCAGCACCAGACGATTGTCACTGAGCTTTCGCGGTGTTAGTTGAGCCAGTGTTGTCACATCGGTTACTTTTGAAAGCTTTTCCAATGCCAGTTGGGTTTCCGAAACACGTTCGTTGTATTTGGACTCACTAAGTTCGCGACGTTGATTACTGTTGATCAGCACAATAGCGTGATCATCAAGTACCAGCGGTACCTGCTCACAGGCGAGTGTTTCGCAATCGAGCATCATTGCATGATCGCACTGCCCCATCGTAACTGCATACTGATCCATAACACCGCACTGCACACCGACAAAGTCATTTTCTGCGCTTTGCGCCATGCGTACCAGTGTCAGTGGATCAAGACCGCAATTGAAAATTTCATTCAGGGCAAAAGCTGTCACAACCGAAACAGATGCTGACGAAGACAACCCCGCACCGTTAGGCACATTGCCCGAGAACAGACATTCAAATCCACCAAGGTCGATACCGGCTTTATCAAACTGCTGAACAACTCCAAGCGGATAGTTAATCCAGTGGTCACCATACTTTTGATTGGCCTGATCTTTTGACAGAACCGCAACCAGATCAAAGTTGGTAGAAGCCAGTTGAATAGCACGCTTTTGCGAAGGACGGATTAACAACGTGGTACCAAAGTTAATCGCGCATGGAAACACCAGCCCGCCGTTATAGTCGGTGTGATCCCCGATAAGGTTAACGCGACCCGGAGCATAAAAAACCCGCGCAGGGCTTTGCGACTCACCGTAACGTTCTGAAAATTGTCTGGAAAGTTCTGAGTTATCCAAATGTATACTCTAGGTACCGAAGCGGTTTACCAACCCGTACTAGAGCAAGTGCTTCCAGAGACGTGTTGACCCGTTAAAAACTTGTGAGATCGCACCATTCACCGAAGCCGACGCGGATCACACGGCTTTACCGGCAATGTTGTATTGAAACAAAAATAGTGGAACAATGTTCCAAAAGTATAAGAGCCAGCGGAGGAAACTGTCAATGCAAAATCATTTTCCGCTTGATGTGCATCGGAAAAATTGATGACAAGTCTTCAAAAAAAAACCGAACAGCCAGCCGAGACCGCTGGTCAGGCAGCCACCAAAAAGGGCCCGACAGGCGGCCTGGCACGCGCCATGTTGCTGCTCGACGAAATCTCACAGCACGGCCCACTGCGCTTTGCCCAGATACAAGAACGCCTGCAACTACCCAAAGCCACTTTGCACCGCGCCCTGACTGAACTTCAGACCGAACGACTGGTGCAATTTGACGAACGCAGCCTGACTTATCAGGCCGGGTTTCGGGTGCTGGAAATCGCAAACCATGTATGGTCCCGATCTGATCTGCGCACGCTTGCGAGGGATCAGCTCGAACACCTGTGTGAGCTCAGCAACGAAACCGTACAGTTATCGGTGCATTCGGATACCCATGCTGTTTATCTGGATTCGGTTGAGAGCGACAACAACGTTCGTATGTCTATGGGGGTTGGCACCAGCATCCCCCTGTACTGCACCGGTGCAGGCAAAGCGTTGCTGGCACTGTGCCCGGCCGTGCAGCAAAGAGACATCATCGATAGAATTTCTTTTAAGGCTTTTACGCAAAACACAGTAACCGACAAAAACCGTTTGCTGAAAGAACTTACGGAAATCCGTCAATCCGGTTTTGCAGAAGACAGGGAAGAACACTTTGCAGGCATACGCTGTATTGCTGCACCGATAGTGACTTGTGATGGTCAAACGGTTGCTGCAGTCAGTATTAGCGGGCCAACCTTCAGAACAACTGATGATCACACCCGACAATGGCTTCAGTGGTTGCTTGAAGCCACCGCAAAAATTTCAAAGCGCGTTGCGCCAACGTCAACCCGAATTTGCTAACACACAGTAAATTTCAACACCCGGACAACCATGGCAACTGTTGAACTAAAAAAAGCGGTTAAACGATTTGGCTCGGTAGAAGTCATTCACGGCGTCGATCTGCAGCTTGAACAGGGCGAGTTTGTTGTTTTTGTCGGACCCTCCGGATGCGGCAAATCCACGCTCTTGCGCATGATCGCAGGCCTTGAAGAACTCACTGACGGTGAAATTCACATTGGCGGTAACAACGTTACCGACGTTGCAGCGGTGGATCGCGGCATTGCGATGGTATTTCAGTCCTATGCACTTTACCCGCATATGTCAGTGGCTGAAAACATGAGCTTCGGTCTGCGTATGAATGGTGTAGATAAAGCGATTATTCAGGACAAAGTTGCCAAAGCCGCCGACACCCTGCAGCTGAGTGAACTACTGGATCGAAAACCGAAGAACCTTTCAGGTGGTCAGCGACAGCGGGTGGC
>CALLLY010000194.1 GCA_938008205.1 uncultured Granulosicoccaceae bacterium | reverse complement strand
CCATCGAAGTCAATAGCTAAAGACAGTCGAAGTCAGGCATCTGTAAGGGGCAAGTCCAGTGAATTACACCGAGGAACAACTCATGGTGCGCGATATGGCGCGCCAGTTTGCCAGTGAAAAACTCAGCCCCAACGCCGCCCGCTGGGATGCCGACAGCACCTTCCCATCGGAAGCAATAAAGGAGATGGGGGAACTGGGTCTGCTGGGTATGGTCGTTCCGGAGCGCTATCAGGGTGCTGAGACCGACAGCATCTCTTACGCCATGGCACTGGAGGAGATCGCCGCAGGAGACGGCGCCTGCTCGACCATAATGAGTGTGCATAACTCAGTCGGTTGCCTGCCGGTGTACCGCTATGGCACAGATGCACAAAAAGAACAGTGGCTTCCCAAACTGGCTCGCGGTGAAATGCTCGGGGCATTCTGCCTGACTGAGCCTCATGCAGGGTCGGATGCGGCTGCCATCTCGACTAAAGCACGATTAGTACAATCCGCCGATGGACCCGCCTATGAGCTCAATGGTGTTAAGCAGTTTATCACTTCAGGCAGCACCGCCGATGTCGCCATAGTTTTCGCGGTAACAGATCCCGAAGCTGGAAAGAAAGGCATCAGTGCTTTCATCGTTCCAACCAGCACCAAAGGTTACGAAGTCGCGTCGGTTGAAAAGAAAATGGGACAACGCGCATCCGATACCTGCCAGATACTACTGAATAACTGCGTGGTTCCCGCTGAAAACCTGCTGGGCGAAGAAGGTCAGGGATACCGGATTGCACTGAGCAACCTCGAAGGCGGCCGGATCGGCATTGCCGCACAGTCCGTGGGGATGGCACGCGCGGCCTACGAGCACGCTCTTACCTATGCTCAGGACAGGCAGGCATTTGGCAAGCCTCTTATGGCTCAACAGGCAGTGGCATTTAAACTCGCTGATATGGCGACACAAATCGATGCAGCACGACTGCTGGTGCATCGTGCTGCGGCACTGCGTGATCAACAGGCTCCCTGCCTGACCGAAGCCTCTATGGCAAAGTTGTTTGCCAGTGAAATGGCCGAGAAGGTTTGCTCCGACGCCATTCAGATTCACGGGGGCTACGGCTATCTGAGTGACTTCCCGGTGGAGCGCATTGCCAGAGATGTTCGGGTTTGCCAGATATACGAGGGCACATCTGACATCCAGCGACTGGTGATTAGTCGCTCGCTAACCAGTCAGTCATAATTTGATCGCATTGGCATAGCGTTAAACTTTGTTGCGCTGAATTGAAACAAGTTGGTCTGACCACAAGTTTTTACCAAAGAACGGAGACCGCTGTGCCAACAAGCCCGACAGAAAAATCATATAAACTGGTTGTACTGGGTTACTGGTTATTTTTTCTGGGGATCCTGTTTGGTATCACCGCACTGATTGGTGTGCTAATTAACCATACTAACTATCAACAGTCACAAAACTCGTATTTACGCAGCCACCTGTTGTGGCAAATAATAGCGTTCTGGAGTGTATTGGCGATGGCTGCCATCACTATGTTGCTGTGGCCATCCGCAATTGCCAGTGTTTTATTGTTCACCGGAATTATCTGCTGGCTCAGCACACTGATCATAGCCATTTACTTTCTGCGTCACCAACGCGGTATTGCGTTTTTAGATAAACAACGCACTACAGTTTCCAACTGAAAACCACCTCAAACGACAGGGCAACAAATATGAGTGAAGCAAACATCGCAGGCAATGCACCGATACCAGTAGAGGTTGAAAAAGGTAAAGACTATTTCTGGTGCTCGTGTGGCCAAAGCAGCAAGCAACCCTTCTGTGATGGTTCACACAAAGGGTCAGACTTTAAACCAGTGAAATACACCGCCGAGGAAGACGGAAAAGTTTTCTTCTGTGCCTGCAAGCAAACCGCCAACGCGCCCAAATGCGATGGTGCGCACAAAGCACTTTAAAACCGACTCAATCGGGGCTGCATTCGTAGCGTCGGACAGCCCACAAAACGCGAACATGAATACCCTTCGCCAGTTGCCTGTTTTGTTTACACAATCAGCCACTTGGCAATGCACTCTGCAAGTACGGTATCAATTAGATGCCGTAAGCCTACCTAAACAGCACGGCAGGTCAGCCGATTGTTTACAACGTTACTGGCGCACTGTGGCTGATCAATTGCAATATATTGAAACACCTTAATAAGAACGCCGTGACTATCGGTTCATAACATCCGGTTCAAAGATGCACTGACAACTACACAGTTCGAAGTACGCCGACTGATCAATCACCCGATAAGAGGTGGCACGGTCGAGCGAGAATTGTTTTGGCGAAGAAGAAGGTTCAAGAACTGTTGTGATCGAAAATTGGAAGCGGCGCTATGCGCCGCTCTTTTTTTGCAATCCCAGTATCTCAAGCAAGCGGTTAAGATCTTTCGCCTCGAAATCCGGCGTGCCGGGCAGTCGTTCAGCCCGCTGATCAAATCGGTTCACCCAAAGTACCTTAAATCCGAAATAAGCCGCACCCGCAGCATCCCATGCATTTGATGACTGGAATAGCACCTCTTCAGGCTTAACGTTTAAATGATCGGTGACCAGCTGATAAACCCGCGGATCAGGCTTGAATATCTTCAATTCATGCACGCTCAATGACTCATCAAGCCACGAATCAATGCCCGCTCCTGTGACTGCTGATGCCAGCATCGACGGTTCACCGTTGCTCAATATGGCGGTTTTATATCCCGCATGTTTCAGCGTTTCGAGCACCCCGGGTACTTCGTCGTAAGCACTGAGATTGAGGTATGCCTGCATGAGATCCTCGTGCAGAATATTGTCGCTGATGTCGTGTGAATCGAGTGCATACTCAAGCGCATCAGAGGTCACCTGCCAGAAATCGACATAGTCACCCATTAAGCTGCGCAGCCAGGTGTATTCAAGCTGCTTGGTTCGCCACATCGCAGAGACTTCATGACCCCGTTTACCCAGCCTCTGCTTGTGTTTGCCAACGGCGGAATGCACGTCGAACAAGGTTCCGTAAGCATCAAACACACAGGCTTTGATCGATTTAATATCTGCGCTATCAGTCATGGTTCTGTCCGTTAAAGTTTGCAGCTAGCTGGTAGGTGGAATTGAGTATGTAGCAGTGGCATGAGCAACCAGATCATCGGGGCTGGACTCGCTATAAAGGGAGATTTCACCAATGACCAGCCGCTTGCCGAATTTAAGTCCTGTGGCACGAGCCAGTACATCTCCAGGTGCAGGCTTTCGCAGGAAATTGATATTCAGGCTGGTAGTGACCGCAAGTTCTACCGGACCGACACGGCTGAGGACCAGAGCGTACATCGCCGCGTCAGCCAGGCCCATCATTACCGGACCGGCAATTGTGCCGCCGGGGCGCAAAAACTCGTCCCGGTAAACCGCCCGCATGAGCACATGGTCCGGGCAAATCTGCTCAAGCTGCAAACCCATGAGTGCTGCAAACGGCAAACGCTGATCAGAGATTTCAGCAAACTCTGCCAACGTTATCTTCACCCCGGATTGATCCATGGTTGTTGCCCGTATTACTGGTCAAGGTCTATATTCGCATGATACGTGTTGCACAGTTAATATTTCACAGTGCAACCTTACATTTGGCTAACCGTTGAGACCATCATGACAAGTGACAAGCCACTACTGGTGAATAATGAAAACAGCATCGTCACACTCACACTCAACCGGCCGGATAAGTTCAACGCACTTTCCGAACAACTGCTGGACGCATTGCTGGTGGAGCTACAGGCCGTAAAAGCAGATGCATCGATCGCCGTGGTTGTGATTGCCGCCAATGGCAAGGCTTTTTGTGCAGGACACGATCTAAAACAAATGCGGCAAAACCACGGCACCGATTACTACGGTGACCTTTTCGAGACTTGCTCGCGCATGATGCAGCTCATCACAGAACTTCCACAGCCGGTGATCGCCTGCGTAAATGGTATGGCCACTGCGGCAGGCTGTCAGCTGGTGGCAACCTGCGATCTGGCGCTCGCTGCCAATACGGCACAGTTCGGCGTATCAGGCATTAATCTGGGGCTTTTTTGCAGCACACCCTCTGTTGCGCTATCGAGAAATGTGACTCGTAAACGTGCCTTCGAACTATTGATGACCGGTGATTTTATTGATGCCGACACCGCTGTTGAATACGGCCTGATCAACCATTGCGTAGCCCCTGAAGAGTTACTGGAAAAGACGATGACGTTAGCGCAGAAAATTGCTTCAAAACCAGCAGCAGCCCGAACAGTTGGTAAAAAACTGTTTTACGAGCAGATACATCTGGCTTTGCCGGATGCCTACAAGCTTGCATCGGATGTGATGGCCTGCAACATGATGTCGCCCGAAACAGTTGAAAACGTTGATGCCTTTCTGGAAAAAAGGCCGGTTAAAACAAACATCTGAAATAATGAGGAACCAGTTAATTCAAAGTTGTCAGGTAATTTTGGCGAGCGCCGATACTTCCCCCTGAACAAAGAATAACAGCCTAATCCGACAATTCGATCGGCGGCACGACGGGGGATGAAACATGGACAATAAAGAACTTACCTATCTCAACACATTGGCAGTCAGCTGCCTGGCAACCGGCATGATTGACGAAGCCCAACCGGCTTTTGAACTCATTAACAATTCCGCCCCCCTGCAAGACGCAGGTCCGTTGGGTCTTGCAAGTGTAGAACTCGCCCGCGGCAACTATGACAAAGCGGTTGAAATTCTTAAGCAGTGCGCTGATGAAAACCGAGTAAACGCAGATAAAGCACGCAAGCTTCTGATGCATGCCCTGGTTGCTACCAACCGACTCAATGAAGCCGAAGAGTTACGTGACAGCCTGACGCAGCTCGACGCCGCCAACGATGAGCAGGAGTATCTTGTACAGACTCATAAATTCTTTGGCACTGGTGATCCAGGCTTAATCGGCAGGTAGTAATCACCAACTGCTGACGAGCCGCAACGGGCAAGTTACGGCATCGTCGCGATTGTGTTTATTTAAAAGAGTATGATGGCATTCCAACTTACTGGAACTGCCATGGGCACTGATCGCAACATTGAATTCATCGATACACCTGAGCAACTTCTGCAGGCAGCAGAAGTCTTGTCGGAACACTCATGGTTTGCGCTGGATACCGAGTTTTTAAGGGAGCGAACCTATCGACCGGAGTTGTGCCTGATACAGATTGCCGCAGGTGATAGCCTGTATTGCATAGACCCTCTGGCTCTGGACAATATCGATTGTCTGTTGGACGTGATCTACGATAGTGCTATCACCAAAGTGCTGCACGCCGCAGGGCAGGATCTGGAAATCTTTTACTGGTTGCGAGGCTCGGTGCCACTCAACCTTTTCGACACACAAGTCGCAGCACCGTTACTCGGACAGACCGAACAGATCGGCTATGCCAATCTGGTCAAACAGGTTCTGAATATCGATTTAAACAAGTCGCACTCACGGGCAGATTGGACACGACGACCACTGCCACAGCAGCAACTCGCCTATGCCGCCGACGATGTAATCTATCTCGCCCAAATGTATCCGATACTTTGCGAACAGTTGCAAAAGTTCGGACGCGACAAATGGCTTGTGCCTGAATGGCAGGCAATGACCAACCCGGAGC
>CALLLY010000193.1 GCA_938008205.1 uncultured Granulosicoccaceae bacterium | reverse complement strand
CTAAGCCTCCTCAGTTGTAAATATTTGCATGATCAATTAGCGCTGCTTTCAGCGCGATCTAACCAAAAAGAAGAAGGCGACTATGAAAACAAACAACGCAATATCCCGAACAAAAAACTCATTACTATTGGCAACTTCATTGACGTTAGGCATAGCTGTGTCCGGTGTCTCACTGGCGGATGGCCATGCAAAGCTGACATCACCATACGGAGAAGGTGATATGGCCGGTGCGTCTAACCTGATGACACCGGACAAAGCGTTGGAGGCCATGAAGCTTATGGGGTCCGGTACTGTCGTATCGATCGGACGCACCTATGAGTCGGACATGCCATTGTTTGGTGCACGTGTATTTGCCGTACGTGGTACTGGTGGTCTTGCCGGTGGGCCGCTTGGTAAGAATGAAGTGATCTGGATGGACGATTTTCTGGCCACTGAAATCGGTCAGGTGGGCACTCAGTTTGATGGCCTGGCTCACATTGGAATGGGTGCCGAGAACAAACAGTTTTATGGCGGTTTTGCTGCAGACGAGGTGATTGGTTCCTACGGGGTAAAAAATCTCGGTATGGAGCATGTTAAACCGTTCTTTACCCGTGGCGTGTTAATCGACATGGTGGCGCTGAAGGGTCGAGCGATGGAGGCCGGTGAAGAGATCACGTCAAGTGATATTAAAGCGGCATTAGAGAAGCAGGGAACGGCACCTCCCGGCAAGGGCGACGTGGTGTTGATTCACACGGGTTGGGGACAGCACTGGATCACCGATAACGCGAAGTTTAACTCCGGGTGTCCGGGTATTGGTCTCGATGCGGCGGCTTATCTGATAAAGGCCGGTATTGTCATTGCCGGTGCGGATACCTGGCCGGTTGAAGTGGTTCCCAATCCGAATCCAGAGCTTGCTTTTCCGGTGCACCAGGAGTTGATTACCAAAAACGGCATATTCATACATGAGAACATTGCAACCGAGCGTCTTGCAGATGCCGGTGTTTATGAGTTTGCCTATATTTTTAATCCAATGCCTATTAAAGGGGCAACCGGTTCTGCAGGTGCACCGCTGGCGGTTTATTAATTATCTGGTTCACAAGTGTCGGGATAAAGTAAACAGGCAAATGCAGCAACCGCGAAGTTACCCTCGCGGTTGAGGGTCTCGCCAAAGCCTGTGTTTTAAGTGATTTTCAGGAAGCCCGGAGCGTCAGCGAGTTGGAACATCGCGGTTAGCCTCGCTCACGCGTCGGGTTTCCTGTTGCACCTAACCAGGGCACAATGACTTTTAAACCAGGCGGTATAAATAGTTAATAACTAACGTCTTTCAATGTGTAGCGATTTTACGAATATAAAAGCTAACACCACTAAAGGTAATCCAAAGCCATAGACCCACTGGATACCCCATCGTTCTGCGACAAAACCGAGCAGGGGTGGGCCCAGTAAAAACGCTCCAAACGAAATTTGCGCCAGTGCTGCCACGTTAACAGTGGCCGGACGATCCGTACGTTGTGCAGCAGCGGACATTGCCAGTGGAAATAAAACACTGGTACCGATTCCTATAATGGCAAACCCGGCCAGAGACACCGTTACAGACATAGGAAACAACACCAGTAATATTCCTGCTGCCAGTAACAACAGCAATACTCGCCCGACTGCCACCGGTGAATATTTATCGACAACACTGTCTGCAAAATACCGGGTAACAGCCTGTGAAAATGTGACCACTGCGACTGCCAGGCCCGCGACGAACGCGCTGCTGGCGTAAATAGAATCCATATAGATTGCCGACCAGTCCAGACCGGCACCTTCCATCAGCATGGCGGGAAGGGTAACAATAACAAGGATCAGAATGGGCAGTGTTGGCAGGGAGAACCGGTGGGCGGGGGCTTCCTCTGCTCGGGATGCGGCCGGAGTAAATCCGCTCAGTAGCCAATAGACCGTGGGTATCATCACTAACAGAACAATTAGTAAATGGAGTCTTGGTGATACTTCAAAGTGTGCAAAGGTAGCGCCGCTGAGTCCGGCTGCAAAAAATCCAAAGCTCCAGAAGGAATGCGCCCGGTTCATGATTCGCCGTTCGAGCAGCGCTTCGGTTCTATCTGCTTCTACGTTGATCACGATCTCGATACAGCCGATGGCAATGCCGGCTGGAATCAAACATAGAAAGAACGCAACCGGATCAGTCACCTGAACTGCTAGTGCATAAAACAACGCGGTTATCGGTATTGCCAGTAACAGCAGCTTTCGAAATCCGATTTTTTCAATCAGCGGGCTTGCGAAAGTGAGTGCGAGAAAAGTACCGATAGGCGCACCCACCAATGCCAGACCCAGCACGCCTTCTTCTACCCCCATCAACTGTTTAATTTCCGGCAGGCGAGGATATATGCTGCCCATAGTAAAAGCGTATAGCGCAAAGGCGACAAAAACGCGATGCTGCGGCGCCATACGACTAATCATGGATTTGCCCTTACTTGAATTTTATTTTACTTAAGTGTCTGTTGAGGCAAAACTGCAGTGACCTGCTCAGACCGGATGCTGAATGGTACTACTTTTTTAATAACGCTTGTCGTTCCGGTTCTGGTAGTTTTTCGATCGCGTAGCGCAGCATGGTGCGAGGGATAGTCTCAATGTGCTTATAGAGAAACTTTTTCAGCCTGGGAGTATCGCGCTTGCCCGCTTCTCTCAGCATCCAGCCGGTGGCCTTATGAGTGAGATCTTCAGGATCGGCCAACAGTTCTTCTGCGTAGCGGAAAGTGTCGTCAAGGTCGTGCTGTCTGATGTAATGAAAGGTCGCTATTACCGGAATTCGTCGCTCCCACAGCGATTTAGATTTGATCATTTTGTGCAGCGGGCTGCGGTCTTTGTTGTAGTACCAGGCGCCGGCAATCTTGTAGGCTGATGCATCGACAAGATCCCAGTTGTTAATGTGTTTTTTATTTTTAAAGTATTGGCGGACAATGGCTTTTTGTTGCGCTTCATCACCACGCTGGAAGAGATCAACCATGCACAGCAGTGCGAATAATCTTATCTCATGCCACTCGCTTTTTAGTAGCGTGCAA
>CALLLY010000192.1 GCA_938008205.1 uncultured Granulosicoccaceae bacterium | reverse complement strand
GGCGGTTTTTCCAAGTACCGAAGCACCGCTCGCAGAGCACGAAACTATACTGCTGCGCTTTTGAAAATCATAAACTCCGAGCGGACTTGAAAACCGCGCGGTGCCCGAAGTTGGCAACACATGGTTAGGACCGGCACAGTAATCACCCAGCGCCTCAGCAGTGTAACGCCCCATGAATATCGCACCGGCATGACGGATATTTTTCAGCAGTGCTTCGGGATCTTCCACTGAAAGCTCCAGATGCTCCGGCGCAACCCGGTTGACCACCTCAACTGCCTGCTGGAGATCTGCCACCTCGATGCAACAACCACGCGACCGCATAGACTCAGCGATAATCTGCGCGCGAGGCATCGACTCAATCAAACTTTCCATCGCAGCGATAACGCGATCAATATATTCACCACTGGTCGCGATTAAAATCGCCTGCGCCTGCTCATCGTGCTCTGCCTGCGAAAACAGATCAGCAGCGATCCAGTCCGGGTTTGTCTGACCATCACAAACCACACAGATTTCAGACGGTCCGGCAATCATATCGATACCCACTTTGCCGAATACTGCACGCTTTGCAGTCGCCACATAGATATTACCCGGTCCGACAATCTTATCGACAGCCGGCACACTCTCCGTGCCATACGCAAGTGCCGCTACCGCCTGCGCACCACCAATAGTAAATAACCGATCTATATCGGCCACATACGCTGCAGCAAGCACCAGGTCATTCAACTCACCATCGGGCGCGGGAACCACCATAATCAGCTCGCCAACTCCGGCAACCTTCGCAGGAATGGCATTCATTAACACTGATGATGGGTAGGCGGCCTTACCGCCCGGCACATAAAGTCCAACGCGGTCCAGTGGCGTCACCTTTTGACCCAGCTCGGTACCGTCGGCCTCCTGGTATCGCCATGACTCAGCACTCTGGCGCTGATGAAAACTCTCAATTCTTGCAGCAGCCGTCTTTAGCGCTTCGGCCGTTTCATCCGGCAAGCGATCATAAGCCTCTTTGAGCAACGCTTTAGGCAGCTCCAGTTCGTCACAGGTTTTTACCGAACGACGATCATACTTATTAGTCAGTTCAATAAGTGCGGCATCACCCTGTGTTCGTATGCGGGCAATAAAGTCATCCACCGCATCGGCAACAGCGCGGTCTGAAACCGCTTCCCATGCCAACAGCGCGTTCAGTTGCTCTGAAAAGCCATCATCACCGAATTTCAGTCGGTTGGTAAAACTCACTTTGGCTCACCACCTCGCTCAAGACGCTCGGCGACGGCAACATCAAGCTCGCTCAACATTTCGACGGTATCGTCCCAACCAATACACGGATCAGTAATGCTCTGGCCATAGATCAATTCACGATCAGGCATTTGATCCTGTCTGCCTTCCACCAGATTACTTTCAATCATGACACCCATAATACGATAGTCACCGTCGCTGATCTGACTGCAAACATCACGGCAAACGTATCGCTGTCGGGCAAACTTCTTACGACTGTTAGCGTGACTGAAGTCGAGCATAATGTTGGGTGTCAGGCCGCTTTTTTCCATCATCGCCGACGCATCATCCACACTGGCTGCATCGTAGTTAGTATGCGGGCCACCACGAAGAATCAAATGGCAATCGTTGTTGCCTGAGGTTGAGAAAATTGCCGAACCGCCTTCTTTGGTTACCGATAAAAAGTGGTGCGGCCGTGATGAAGAGTTAATTGCATCAACAGCAATTTGCACGCTGCCACCGGTGCCGTTCTTAAAGCCTACCGGCGCTGATATTCCCGACGCCAGTTCACGATGCCCCTGGCTTTCAGTAGTTCGGGCACCAATCGCACCCCAGCCAACCAGATCGGCAATATACTGCGGGCTGATGAGATCCAGAAACTCGGTCCCTGCAGCAATACCCTGCGCATTGATGTCACGCAGTAAAGTGCGTGCAGTGCGCAAGCCTTTGTTAATCGCGAAGCTGCCGTCCAGGTCAGGATCATTAATTAACCCTTTCCAGCCAACAGTGGTTCGCGGCTTCTCAAAATAAACTCGCATCACTACCAGCAGATTTTCAAGTCCGCTGACCGCATTAGCGAGTTTTTTCGCGTACTCAATACCAGCTTCGGGATCGTGAATAGAACACGGACCGACCACTACCGCCAGGCGATGATCTTCACGATCAAGAATCTTGCGAATACCCATACGCGTGTCGATAACGGTTTGGGCTATCTCGGGGCTTACCGGAATTTCCTCAATCAGGTTCGCAGGAGAGACAAGTTCTTTAATCTCGCGAATACGAACATCATCGGTGGCAATAGCAGCCTGGTCTGTCATTTTGTGTTTTCCTTCACCGCACTTTTAACCGCGTTCATCAGTGCGTGAATTGTTTTATGTTTCATTTTCATCGAGGCCTTGTTAACGATTAGCCTCGAACTAATGTCGGTAATGTCGTCAAGCTCAACCAGCCCGTTGGCCTGCAACGTTGAACCGGTTTCGGTGATATCGACAATCACATCTGCCATACCTACCAAAGGTGCTAACTCCATTGAGCCGTACAACTTGATAATTTCCACCTGCTTTCCCTGGCGCGCAAAGTAATCAGCTGTGACTGCAGGGTACTTGGTGGCTACCCGCATGCGTCGCTGCGTTTGCAGATCGACACCCGGTTTACCTGCCAGCACCAGTCGGCAGCGTCCAATACCCAGATCCACCGGTTCATATAGCCCGCGCCCCGAGTGTTCCAGCAATACATCTTTACCTGTGACACCAACATCAGCCCCACCGTATTCGACATACGCCGGCACATCAGACGCACGCACCAGCAACAAAGAGGTATTCGGCACATTGGTTTCTACCCGCAACTTGCGCGTGGCAGTGGCATCTTCCAGCGGTTCTATGCCGGCAGCCGCCAGCAACGGCAGCGTAGCGTTAAGAATACGACCTTTGGTTAATGCAATGGAAAGATGTTCTGACACCGGCTAATCCAAACGATTTGATATGTGTCTTTAACCGGCCACACGTCTGATATTGGCACCGAGCGCATGGAATTTTTCTTCGATACGTTCATAGCCACGGTCAATGTGATACACACGCTGCAACTCGGTTTCACCTTCGGCAATTAAACCGGCAATGATTAGACTGGCCGACGCTCTCAGGTCGGTTGCCATGACCGGCGCACCTTCCAGTTTATCAACCCCCTTGCAGAATACTGTGTTGCCACTCACACGCAAATCAGCCCCCATGCGCTGCAGTTCCTGTACATGCATAAAGCGATTTTCAAAAATTGTTTCGGTGATTGTGGCAGCGCCGTCCGCAATAGAGTTAAGCAACGTAAACTGCGCCTGCATATCTGTCGGAAAGGCCGGGTACGGGGCGGTGCGAATATCAACCGCTCTGGGTCGCTCGTAACGACAGGAAATCGAAATTTCATTGTCACTGATGCTTAAGTCCGCACCCGCTTCATCCAGCTTGTGCAATACCGCATCAAGCGTATCTGCTCTGGCATCCTGCACGGTCATGGTCCCGCCACTCACCAGTGCCGCCACCAGAAACGTCCCGGTCTCAATGCGATCCGGTACCACCCGATATTCACAACCACTCAGCGATGGAACACCGTTAATCGTTATGGTGTCAGTACCAGCGCCCTGAATGTCAGCACCCATACTGATCAGGAAATTAGCCAGATCGACGACCTCAGGCTCACGGGCTGCATTTTCAAGAACCGTCTGCCCTTCCGCTAACGTTGCCGCCATCAGCAGGTTTTCAGTACCGGTAACCGTGACAATATCAAAATTGATCACCGCGCCCTGCAGCTTCTTACAACGCGCTTTGATGTAGCCACCCTCAAGATCGATCTCGGCACCCATGGCCTTGAGACCATTGATGTGTAAATCCACCGGACGTGCGCCGATGGCACAGCCACCAGGCAGTGACACCTCTGCCACGCCAAACCGTGATAACAACGGCCCAAGCACCAGAATCGAGGCACGCATGGTTTTCACCAGCTCATAGTCTGCGCAGTAGTTGTTTACATCCGATGCATCCGCCTCGATACGCATCTTGTCATCGAGAGTCAGCTTCACACCCAGGCGCCCGAGCAGCGTCATGGTGGTGGTTACGTCGTTAAGGTGTGGAACATTCTCGAGTGTGACCGAGTTTTCGCACAGCAGCGTCGCCACCAATATCGGCAGCACCGCGTTCTTTGCGCCGGAAATGCGCACAGAACCGCTTAGTGGTGTGCCACCACTTATGATCAGTTTATCCATTTAGCTTTTAGTAATTCAGCGGAGAAGTCTCTGCCCGCGTTACGGGGCTTCGCCCAACAGGACAGACACAGCAGGCTGCGGCGTGGGTTAACGACGGATGATAACGGAATAAAGCTCGCGGCCCAAGCAATTAGCCGCTGCGGGTCGCAAGGGGAAGGCGGTGAACCGAATTGGTTCTCACACGCCAGGGAGAGAACCCTCCCCGACAACTGGACGCCCCCTCCCGCAAGCGGGTCGACGTCAATCTGGCTACTGCAACAACTTCAGCAGCGGAAGGGTTTTGTAACAACCGCTATGGTTGCTGTTGATGCCCGGAAAACCCGACGGGCCTACCGGGCACTTTTCGAACTAATTACTTATTCTTTTCTCTCAGCACCTGGATCAACCCTTCCACACCACCTTTCTGGATCTGGCTGCCAAATTCCGATTTGTAGCCCAGCACCAGACTGACCTGCTCTACTTTAATGTCGTAGATCATCCACGGGCCCTCCTTGTTATGCAGTTTGTAGTCGATTGGAATCGGCGCGCTCGCACCGGGGTCCTTAAACAGAGTTTTTACTTCTGCGCGATCTTCCCGGGAACCTGCTTCAAATGGCAGAAACTCAAGCGACTGACCAGAATACTCGTCCAGTGCACGAGTATAAGTGCCAAGCAGAAAAGTACGGAATTCATCAACAAGGGTTGTGCGTTGTTCAGGAGTCGCCGTTTTCCACGCCTTGCCAACCGTCAGCTTGGTCATCGATTCAAAATCGATGTGCGGTAACACATCGCGATCGACCGCGGCCTTTATGAATGCCTTATCACCGGCCTCAGGGCTCTCGAGCGCTGCGACGAACTTATCGGTCACTCCCCTCACCAGGTCGTGTGCCGGATGCGCGAACAACAACCCGGGCAGTGTGGTCAAAAATAATGTAACTGCGGCAAGCAGGCGCTTCATTGGTTCTTCCCTATAGTTCTGGGTGCCGGTCAACTGAGTTTCGACCATGACACTGCAACAAAGTTTACTCAAATAAGCTTAACGGCGGCTTTAAACGCCATACGTAACAAAATGTTAGCCTACTCGTTTGAGCAAATGTGTATTTACGTAGCAAGAAATCAAGTTTGGAAAATTTTCCGACAAAGCGGCTTATCCGCGATATTGCGGTGCTATCGAGGCCGAATGCACCCCGAAGTGCAGCTATCGGTACTCGCCAACCCTGTAAAAATCCCGCAGTGACCCTGGCACAGGTTCTACAACAGCAAATTTGTCTCCCCGGCACCACAATATTGCAAATTAGCAAGTGCCCCCGATTCGAACGCTAAAACGGTAATCCGCAGCGGCCGATAGCTGATTTACTATCTTGGAATCACAGATTCCTCGTCGCAAATTTCTCGGCAAAGGCCATTTGTCGATCTATGTGAGCTGGCAAATGGAACATCATGGACACCGTGAAATTGACACATTGGCTTCGTTGGGCAGAAATTTTCTTCAATGCGAGGTGACAACTCCCTCCCTTTTAGCCAGTAATAGGCTAATCTTTTTGCACAACACCACAGACAGACCTCTGCAAACAACAACAATCAAAATGCAAAAGCGGGTGAGAAGTGCAGTAAAAATAGGGGCAATTGTGCTGATCGCACTGCTGACGAGCGCTTGCGCCACTCATCGGGCTCCGCCAACCGAGATTCGCGATCCACTGGAAAAGGTCAATCGCGTTGTATACAAGTTTAATGACACGCTAGACCGCGTCGCCCTCAAACCGATCGCAACCGGCTATAGGAAAGTGACGCCCACCTTTGTCAGGCGCGGGGTCAGTAACTTTTTCGGCAACCTCGGTGACGTATCGGTTGCAGCAAACTCACTGCTGCAAGGCAAGATTGAACAGGGCCTGTTGGACACCGCCAGGGTTGCAGTTAACACGACCATTGGCATCGGTGGCATTTTCGACGTCGCCAGCAAGCTCGACCTCGAACGCCACAATGAAGATTTTGGTCAGACACTCGGGGTTTGGGGTCTGCCCGAAGGTCCCTACCTGGTATTGCCATTTTTCGGCTCTCAAACGCTGCGAAGTACCGCCGGATTGCTGGGCGATAGCCAGATCGAGCCACTCAATTCCTCACAGGTGCCTACCGCGGTCAGAGGCAAGCTGGTGGCATTGAATGTAGTTAACGCTCGCTCCAACCTGTTAGCTGCATCTTCGATTCTCGATACCGCCAGCCTCGACCCGTATATTTTCGTCCGCGACAGCTACCTGAACTGGCGACGACAACAAATTTACCCGCAAGGCACGCGCGCAGCAGCAACCAAAAAACCAGGCAAAAAGACACCTTCCGATGAAATGGACGAGCTCGACGAACTGGATGAGTTAGATGAGCTCGACGAACTGGATGAACTCGATGAGCTGGATGAACTAGACGAGTTAGATGAACTGGATAAACTGGACGCACCACAAGGCGCGAGTGACAAAACAGATATTCAGTCACCCAACTATCCGCCCGACGAGTTAGACTTGCTCGACGAACTCTAGTAAGGCGAATATCCGGTGAAAGACGATTCAACGGTGCTGGAACGTCCGGCGCAACATCGCCCTGCGTCCGAACAAAAATCCCCTGGCCACCAGACATCAGCCGATACTCTGGCACTGGCACGCCGCGTCTATGAAATCGAAGCGGAAAGCGTGCTCTCACTGCAAGACCGCCTCGACGAAAACTTCCTCAATGCCTGCGATGCCGTGCTGTCCTGCCGCGGACGCGTGGTGGTGTGCGGGGTTGGAAAATCCGGCCATATCGCCAACAAAATTGCCGCTACTCTGGCAAGTACCGGCACGCCTGCGTTTTTTGTTCATCCCTCTGAAGCCAGTCACGGCGATTTTGGCATGATCAAAAGCGAGGACGTGGTCATCGCTATATCTTATAGCGGCGAGTCAGACGAACTGAAAACCATCCTGCCGTTACTGAAAAAAATGGGTAACACGCTTATTGCGTTTACCGGTCGCCATCATTCATCACTGGCCAGAGCCGCCTCTATACATCTGGATATCTCGGTAAAAGTCGAGGCCTGTCCACTTGGGCTTGCGCCAACCTCCAGTACCACTGCCACACTCGCTACTGGCGATGCACTGGCCATAGCTGTTCTCAACCTTCGCGGCTTCAGCGCTAATGATTTCGCACGCACACATCCGGGTGGAGCCCTGGGCAAACGGCTACTTTTAAACATCACCGATGTCATGGTCAGTGGCAAAGCAATACCCGCAGTAGACTGCAACGCAAGCGTAAAAGAAGCACTCCTGGAAATGAGTAGCGGACAGCTGGGCTTTGTGATTGTCACCAACAACCAACAACAACTGGTCGGAGTTTTCTCCGATGGTGATCTACGGCGCGCGCTCGATAACGGCACCGATATCAACACCACATTGATCAATGAAGTAATGACCAGCGGTGGCCACAGTGTCCATGCCGGTCAGCCAGCCATTAAAGCACTGGAGTTAATGGAAAAGCATAAAATCTATGCGCTACCGGTACTCGATGAAAACGATCGCGTTTGCGGTGCACTCAATATGCATTCTCTGCTTCAAGCCGGCGTCATTCAGGCTTAAACCTACCCAATATACCTCCAAACGGAATGCCTTATGAGCAACCCCTCCTCTGCAGTGACGCAAAGTGCCAGTCAAATTGAATTGATAATTTTCGATATCGACGGTGTATTCACCGACGGTGGCCTCTACCGCAGCGACGACGGACAAGAGACCAAAAGATTTCATGCAACAGATGGCCTGGGTATAAGAATGCTGGCCGATGCCGGCATCACCATCGGTGTCATCACCGGCAGAACATCCAAAGTGGTAGAGCACCGCTGCAAAGAACTACAAATAGAACACGTGTATCAGGGACAGAAAGACAAACTCGGTGCTTTCGAAACCCTCGCGGCCAAACTGAATCTCGACCACACAAAGGTTGCCTATATGGGTGACGACATCATCGATATGCCGGTTATGAAACGCGTCGGACTGGCGCTGACGGTACCCGGCGCGTGTGCCGAAATTGCTGAAATGGCTCATTGGACCAGCCAGCGGCAGGGTGGCAATGGCGCAGTCAGGGAAGCCTGCGAACTGATTCTAAAATCACAGGGCCTATACCAGCAGGCAATCGCAAGGTACCTGGTTTAAACGCGCACCACCCGCGGATTTACCCCGTAAAGCTGCGGCATTATTCATCAACCCGCCGTTAAGCCAGTCCAGTTACAATAGCAACGCACTCACCCAGGCCATGTTGCCATGCCACGCAAATTTGCCAATACACTGCTGATCTTATTCCTGCTGGTTGTGGCTGTCGTGTCATGGCAGTGGCTGGACGACAGGGATCGCAGCGAACTGGCACCTGAGAGTACAGTTGCCATGGCGATCAACGAAACCGACTACACGCTGGAAGACTTCGTCATTACCAACGTCAGCAACACCAAGGGTCAGGTGTATAAACTCAGCGGCAAGTCGTTGTCTCACTTCGTCAACGGCAGCGACTCGATTATTGATCAGCCTTCGGTACAAATGTCCGGGCAGGAACAGCAAGTGTGGTCGGGCAACGCCCGAACCGGGTATCTATCCACCGATTTTTCCAAGCTTGAACTGGTAGGTAATGTGGCGTTGTCTCACACGCGAAAAGACAATCCGCCGGTCGATGTAAAAGCGCAAACACTGAACATCGACTCTGCCAGCCGCACAATGCGCTCTGACCAGCCGGTCACTATTGACGGCGGGCAGTGGTCATTCCAGGCAAATCAAATGCAAGCCGATGTCGATAACGGTATCCTGCAGTTCCAATCGGGCGTGGAGGCTCAATATGCGGTCCAACAATGACGGCCTGATACCGTCTGCCAGAGTCACTGCCAAAACAAATGCAGACGAACTGGCCAACCGTCAACGTCAGTTTTTGATACTCGCTTTTGCGGCCCTGATTATTGCTGCGCTGCTTGGCACGCAGGCCTGGGCCAAAGCCGATGATCGCACCAAGCCCATCAATATCAACGCTGATGCTTCAGAATACGACGAAAAAGCCGGCACACAAGTGCTGTCCGGCAATGTCGAAATCAGCCAGGGCTCAATGGTTATCAAAGCTGATCGTATAAAAGTTGAACTCCGCAACAACGCACTTTATCGTATCAGCGGTACCGGCAATCCGATTCGTTTCCAGCAACTCACCGAAAACGATGAGCTAATGCGCGGCCAGAGCAACGAAATTTCCTATAACACACAAACCTCTGAAATCACTTTTAAGGGCGATGCAGAATTTGAGCGCCCGGGTCAGAAATTTACCGGCCACACCATCAGCTACAACATGGAAGAACTCACCTTCAAGGCGACCGGCAATAACAAGGGACGGGTCAATATTGTGTTGCAACCCGGCCGATAGCACTCTGCGCTTCGCTACCCAGATTTCTATCGCGCAGACTCCTGCATAATTCATAAAGAATCGCAAGGCGATTACTCTCACTACCCAACCGGACTGAAACATCACTACCCATGCTCGTTGCACAAGATATAAAAAAATCCTACAGCAAAAGGGCAATTCTGACGGGAGTTAATCTCAGCGTCAGCCAGGGTGAAGTGGTCGGTTTACTCGGCCCTAACGGCGCCGGCAAAACCACCTGCTTTTACATTGTGGTAGGGCTGGTAAAGCCCGACGACGGAAAAATCACCTTAAACGGAAAAGACATCACCCACTTTCCGATGCACGCAAGAGCCAGACTAGGCGTCGGTTATCTGCCGCAGGAAGCGTCAGTATTTCGCAAACTCACCGTCGAAGAAAACATTGTCGCCATTCTTCAGTACCGTCCCGATCTTAAAAAAGCCCAATACCGGGAAACCGTTGAAACCCTGCTCGAAGAGTTGCAGATATCGCATATCCGTTCGAGTTTGGGAATGAGTCTGTCAGGAGGTGAACGCAGGCGTGTGGAAATCGCACGGGCACTGGCTGCCGACCCGGCGTTTATTCTGCTCGATGAACCGTTTGCCGGTGTCGACCCGATCTCGGTACTCGACATACAAAAGATAATCGAACATCTGCAACAACGCGGCATCGGTGTGCTGATTACGGATCACAATGTGCGGGAAACACTGGGGATTTGCGAAAGGGCCTACATACTCAGTGATGGCGATGTCATTGCCGAAGGCACCGCCGAGCAGATACTACAAAACCAGCAGGTTCGCGAAGTCTATCTCGGCGAAAGCTTTACGCTGTAAATTCCTGCTATATGGCACAAACAACATGTGTATTTCAGGGCTGAACAGCAACCAATAACCGTGTCTTTAAACACCGGAAATTTGCTCGCAATCACCTTGACAAATAACCGCCTTGAGCAGTTAACAAAGAAGTCACAAACGTGACAGTGCGCCAACAATTAGACGGGTGTAACCCTGCACTACTGCAACTTGTTGTCCAATAATAACAATGCTTTGTGAGCCACTGCACAGACAATAATTATTGTGCAATAGACATTGCAGTTAACCACTTTTGAACCATACTTTATCCATGCAACGCAAACTGCTTATCCGCAGCTTCGAAGCAACTTATAACAACAAGACGGTACCGGCATTGGGCGACCAACCCACCGAGGAATGTCGGAGACTTAAAGCAATGATCAACACACTTCATGCGCTTTATATCACAGGCCGTTTGCACCAGTCATAATGGATATCGCGCACGTATGAAAAATTCGCTTCAAATGAAAATCGGCCAGCAGCTTGCGATGACGCCGCAGCTGCAACAGGCCATTAAGCTGTTACAGCTTTCCACCCTGGAACTGCAAACCGAAATTCAACAAGCACTCGAAAGCAACCCCATGCTCGAAGTGCAGGAAGAATCAGACGACAGCTCAGAAAAAGAAGCTGCCAAAATGCGCAGCGACAACGAGCGTGAATCTGACAAACAGGAAGCCGAAGCAGAAGCGAAAAAAGACAACGATGACGACTTCTCAGCCGATGATTTAAACATAGAATCACTGGAAGACTTTGCAGATTCTGTAGAAGTAACAGAAGCAACACCCGACATACCCGACGAACTTCCGGTAGATAGCGCATGGGAAGACATCTATGAACCCGCTTATGGCACCGGCTCAATGCAGTCTGGAGAAGAAAGCCAGCGCGACTTCACCGAATACACCAGTGCCGGCAGCGGTAATCTGCAGGACCATCTGCTGGAACAGCTGCAACTTAGATCTCTGACTGAATCAGATCAGGTGATTGCCACCACTGTTATTAACTGTATCGATGATAGCGGTTATCTTGAAGATCCGATTGAAGTCATCCTCGAAGCAGTCAACGAAAACTTCCCCAACCCGGAAGATCATTGTAGTGAAGATGAAGTAGAAGCTATTCTGCGATTAATCCAGCAGCTCGATCCAATAGGTTGCGGTTCACGTGATACTCGCGAATGCATGCTCATACAGCTACAGGAAATGGATGAATCACCGCATATAGAAGTTTGCAAACAGCTCATCGGCGATCACCTGCAAATGCTTGCTGCCAGAGACTTTGCAAAGATCAAACGTCAGTTAAAGATCAATGAAGATCAACTACAACGTTCCATTCAAACAATACAGAGCCTGACTCCACGCCCCGGTTCACAGGTAGTATCCAATAAACCGCAATACATCGTCCCCGACGTATTCGTGAAAAAGATCAAGGGTGTGTGGCGAGTTGAACTGAACCCCGACATCGCACCTCGTCTGGCAGTTAACTCGATGTATGCCGGTTTGGTAAAGCGTGCAGACAAAAGTGACGATAACAACTACATGCGTAACCAGTTACAGGAAGCGCGCTGGTTTATTAAGAGCCTGCAAAGTCGCAACGAAACCTTATTACGGGTTGGTACAGCGATCGTTGAACGTCAACGAGGATTTCTCGAGTATGGTGATGAAGCCATGCGACCACTGGTACTACGCGACATTGCAGAACACCTCGATCTTCATGAGTCGACTATCTCAAGAGTTACTACGCAAAAGTATATACACACACCGCGCGGTATCTTTGAATTTAAGTACTTCTTCTCAAGCCATGTATCTACGTCAGATGGTGGCGAATGCTCTGCAACTGCTATCCGTGCCATGATCAGAAAGTTTATTGCTAAAGAAGATCCGGGAAAACCTTTGAGTGACAGCAAGATAGCAAGTACACTGGTGGCGTCTGGAATACAGGTAGCACGCAGAACCGTGGCCAAGTACAGAGAATCAATGTCAATACCGCCTTCTAATGAACGCAAACGTTTGACATAAAGCCCGGCTCTCAAACATGACGCAAACAACAACAAACTTCCTCAACAATCAGGCTCGCAGCAGCGACCCGTTGACGAGGTTTTAAGTTGGTCAGCAAGAACACAGCATAATGGGCGCACTGGCTGACAATCCACTGCACCTTATCTATCGCGTCATCTACCGCATTAGGCTAACGGCTTGATCTGCCCGGCCGCTATACCTGCCAACAATACCGTCGAGGCGCACTGCCTCGAATCCGGCCGAAACACCCGGCCTGCAAGATCTTCCCTGAACAAAATCCTTCGCAATCCGCCACTGTACCGGCTGGTTGTCCTTTCCACGTACGTCAAAGAGAGAAACTATGAATCTAACCGTAACGGGCCATCACCTTGATGTCACCGACTCACTTCGAAACTACGTTACGTCCAAAATGGACCGACTGGAGAGACACTCTGACGCGGTAACCGACGTGCACGTCATACTTACCGTAGAAAAGCAACGGCAAAAGGCCGAAGCCACCGTAAATGTCAAAGGCGCAAAGCTTTTCGCGGATACGATTGAAGAAGATATGTACGCCGCAATTGATCTACTGACCGACAAACTTGACAGACAACTCATCAAACACAAGGAAAAAGTCAAAGATCACCACAGAAAAGACAAAGACAAGCTTAACATTGAGGAATAACGGCGATACAGTACGCCCCCTGACAAACTACTGCCTCTGGCAACACAATCGTCATGTCACAAACTACTCTGGGTAGTCTGCTTGGTGCCTCGCGCATTCAGTGCGAGGCGTCGACTACCAGCAAGAAGAAATCACTCCAACTGGTCGCCCAGCTCATCGAAGATTCGCTGGATCTCCACGACGATGACGACGACGACGTCGACATGGACGTGATTGACGCTCTGGCCGCTCGCGAAAGGCTTGGCTGTACCGGCATGGGCCACGGCATCGCCATACCGCACGGGCGCGTAGATTTCGTCAGCGAACCTGTCGCAGCCCTCGTCACACTCACCGATCCCGTCGATTTCGACTCCCCCGACAATGAACCGGTCGATATCGTCTTCGGCCTGCTCATTCCGGAAGAGAAAACTGAACAACACCTGCATATTCTGGCCTCGGTTGCGCGATTTTTTAATTCCGAAGAAAATCGCCAGAAAATCCGCGACGCCAAAAACGCCGACGACATTCTGTACCTGTTAAACGACTGTCAAATCAACAGCAATGCAGAACCTGGCTCGCCATGCGATGAAGACAAAAACAACCGCAGCAAAAAGCTCCGCAACGGCACCCGATGATTCAGAATCGCGGAGCACAGTGAATTGTCCGCCAATCTGACCGTCAAAGAGCTCTTTAACGAACTTTGCGAACCACTCTCACTCACGTGGCTGGCCGGTCAGGACGGCGCTGACCGCTCCATCGAAAAAGATCAGCCCGAAGACCATCGTCCCAACCTGCTCGGCATCCTCAACCTGATCAGCCCTAACCGCATTCAGGTTATCGGCAAAACAGAATTCGAAGGCCTGGCCAGAATCGGCAACTCCGTGCAGCAGGAGCTGTTTCGCCAGCAGTGCCAGCTGATCATTGTTGCAGACGGCATCGAACCGGATGAATCACTGATTAAGCTGGCCAACGAAGCCTCTACGCCGCTGGTCACGAGCCCGCTGCGCTGTCGCAAGCTAATCAACGCGCTCGGCCAGTTTCTCACCCACCGGCTCAGCAATACCGAAATCATTCATGGCGTGCTGATGGAAGTCCTTGGTGCCGGTGTTCTGATTACCGGTGAAAGCGCCATAGGTAAAAGCGAACTGGCGCTGGAACTGATCAGCCGCGGCAACAGACTGGTGGCAGACGATGCGCCGGAGTTTCGCCGTATTGCCCACAACATTATCGAAGGCACATGCCCACCACTGCTGCGCGACTTTCTCGAAGTTCGCGGGCTGGGTGTACTGAATATACGCCGCATGTACGGCCACGCCTCCACCCGCCACCAGAAAGTCCTGCGGTTTATTGTGCGGCTGGAACTCATGGGTGAACATCACCACGAAACGCGTCTGCAAAACTCCGAACAAACCCGCAGCGTACTTGGCGTCGAGATTGCTGAGCTCACCCTGCCGGTAGCACCCGGTCGAAACCTTGCAGTACTGGTGGAAGCGGCTGTGCGCAATTATCTGCTAAGGAAAAGCGGTTACGATAGCGCTGCAGAGTTCAAAACCCTGCAAAAACAGCTTATGGACTCATGACCTGCTAACGTATCGCAGTCACTGGCAGATAATCTTCAAAATGTGTCAGCCAGACTTTCATTAAAATCTTAAGCACAACGCTCGTAGATTTGTTTTCAATGTGAACTTTCTTATCGCGTCTAATACTTACTACTATTCGCCTGAGAAAGTTTGCTGCAGAATCAAAGATCAAGTGAGTAGCCGTCGATTTTAAGAATAATTCGGGTTAAGGTAACTACGCTCTAATGACACAGCATCTCCTCGCACACAGAACAATGCAGGCCAACCCATGCAGTTGATCATAGTCAGTGGTTTATCCGGCGCAGGCAAAAGTGTTGCTCTGCACACCCTCGAAGACGAAGGCTTTGTTTGCGTGGACAACCTGCCGATCAGCATGCTTGTTGATCTGGCCAGAAAAATGTCAGCCGATTCCGAAAGCTACGGACAGGTAGCCGTTGGTATCGACGCCCGCGGTGAAGCCGATCCGCTGGACCAGTTCGAATCAGTACTGATGCAGGTCAACTCACTAGGCATCGATACACAAGTCGTGTTTCTCGACGCCCATCACGACACCTTAATCACCCGCTTCAGTGAAACACGCCGCAAGCACCCGCTATCGAAAAACGGCGCCCCGCTGCAAACCGCATTACAAACCGAACGCGCCCTGCTCGGCCGCGTAGAACAAATCGCAGACGTCGGTATCGACACCACCAATCTCAACCTGCATCAACTGCGTGAAGTGATTCAAAAGCGTGTGCTCGGCTTAAACCGTAAACCACTCAATGTGCTGCTGCAGTCATTTGGCTTTAAACACGGACAACCCATCGGCACCGATTTTATCTTCGACGTTCGCTGCCTGCCAAATCCCTACTGGTCCACCAAACTGCGCCCGCTGACCGGTAAAGACGAACCCGTAGCCGAGTTTCTGCAACAGCATGATCTGGTCGAACAGATGATCACCGATATTTCCAAATTCTTTCTCGACTGGACACCGATATTCGAAGCTGAAAATCGATCCTACCTGACCGTCTCTATCGGCTGCACCGGCGGCAGGCACCGCTCGGTCTACGTAGTCGAAGAAATAGAAAAACGCGTCAAGGGTAAGATCGACCAGATTACCATCAAGCATCGGGAGATCGGTTAAGCCGCTACCACCACACCACCGCCACTGCACTACAGGGTCAAACAACCGGTGTTACAACAAGATATAGAAATTATTAATAAACTCGGGCTGCATGCCCGTGCAGCAGCCAAACTCGTCAAGCTTGCCAGTAGTTTCGACTGCCAGATAGACATTCAAAAAGAAAATCAGAAGGTCAACGCCAAAAGTATTATGGGTGTCATGATGCTCGCAGCCAGTCGCGGCAACAACATCACCATTTATACCGAGGGTGCAGAAGAACAAGCGGCAATGAACGCCGTTGAATCTTTAATTAATGACAAATTCGGTGAGCCTGAATAATGGCAGTGATGCTTGCAGGCATGGGCGTATCGCGGGGCATCTCAATTGGCCCTGTTTACGTGTTGCACCGCAATCAACCCGAAATCATTGAACGCAGCATAGAAAAAAAGGATCTGGCCAAAGAGGTCCGACGATTTAAATCTGCACACGCACTGGCACGCAAACAACTACTGAAAGTTAAAAAAGGCATTCCGGAAGACTCCCCGGAAGACATCAGTGCGTTTATTGAAACCCATCTGCTCATGCTTGACGACTCCATGCTCGCCAACACGCCGGTAGACATGATCAAGCAAAGCCACTGCAACGCCGAATGGGCGCTTAAAGTGCAGCGCGATGCAATTGTCAAAGTATTCGACTCGATGGACGATCCGTACATTGCCACCCGCCGCGACGACGTCAACCACGTTTTTAATCGCGTGATGCAGGCACTGGTGAGCGGCAAAAACCGCGAAGAAGACGAAGTACAAAACTGGAAAGATCACATCATTGTTGCGGATGACTTAACCCCCGCAGACACCGTCCTGATGCAAAATAACGGTGTCGCAGGGTTTGTTACCGAAATGGGTGGACCGCTGTCACACACGGCCATTCTGGCCCGCAGCTTAAACATACCTGCCGTGGTCGGACTCACCGATGCCCGTCGCTACCTGAAGCCGGGGGAATCCCTGGTACTCGATGGCACCAACGGCATGGTGCTGGCCGATACCGATGAAAACGTCATCGACCACTTTCGCAAGCGCAAACGCGAGATACGCCGCAAAGCCAAAGAACTGGTCAAGCTCACCGATGCAAAATCACGCGCCAAAAGCGGTGAAAAAATCACATTGCTCGCCAACATCGAAATTGAAGACGATTTAAAAGCGCTGCGTAAAGTCAATGCAGCAGGCGTCGGACTATATCGCACCGAATTCCTGTACATGAACCGTGACGATATACCTGATGAAGACGAACACTATAAAACCTACATGCGGGTAGCGCGCGCACTAAAAGGCGCACCACTCACCATTCGCACCGTAGACTTAGGTGCAGATAAAGAAGTCGAAAGCGTAGAAACCGGACCACTGGCACATAATCCCGCCATGGGTCTGCGTGGCATACGCCTGTGCCTGAACGACCCGTCACTGTTCGTACCACAACTGCGTGCAATTTTACGGGCCTCTGCCAAAGCGCCGATTAAAATCATGTTCCCCATGTTGACCACCGTCAACGAATTGCAACAAGCCATACAACTGTTACAGGCAACCAAACAATCGCTGCGTAACGACAACATCAAGTTCGATGAAAAGATCGCCATCGGCGGCATGATAGAAGTGCCCGCCGCCGCTATATCAGCCAACCACTTCGCCAAACATCTGGACTTTCTATCCATAGGCACCAACGACCTCATCCAGTACACCCTTGCCATCGACCGCATAGACGATCAGGTCAACTACCTGTACGACCCGCTTAACTCAGCCGTACTCACCCTGATAAAAATGGTGATCGATGCAGGCAACAAACAAAAAATACCCGTGACCATGTGTGGTGAAATGGCAGGCAATACCGAATACACCCGCCTGCTGCTCGGCCTGGGCTTAAGAGAATTCAGCATGCCACCCAACTCGGTACTGGAAATAAAGAACGTATTACGTAGCACCAATATCGCTTCTATACGGCGTAAGGCACTTTCGTTTTTGCATTTTAGTGATCGTGTTAAGCAGGCAGAGATGTTAGAGAAGTTGAACGCGTAGGGTGGATTGTGCTGCGCACGCTTGCTGTTTAGTCGTGCCGAATAGGCTTGCCGTTCAGTCGTGCCGAATAGGCGTGGCATCCATGCCCTTTTTCGATGCCAGTCCCTGGCGGTACGAGTCACTTTTGGAAAAGCACCAAAAGTAACCAAAAATGCTTCACGCGATAATAAGCCCTACGGGTGGCTGCGCCATTTTTTTAAATCCTCCTCCACCGGGCCGCGCTGATAGCACATCCCTGTGCAAGCAGCGCTCACGCACCATCCCTGGTGCTTTGACCCGGCTACAGAGGATTTAAAAAAACTTATTAGACGCTCTGGGCCCGGAGGGGAAGCGAGATCAAACTACTTTTCCTGTGCCAGTTTATGGTGGTGCTTAGGCACCTACCTGTGGTGTTAAGCTGCTGTGCCGCGCCATCGAAAAGACTTAAACGAGTTGAAATTGGAATTGATTCTTAATGCTTAAGAACACTAACTCGGAAATCACTGCGAAAATCACTGCAATGGTAGAACCATCAAGGGAAACCCGACGCGTGAGCGAGGCAGCACCACAACATAACTAATTTACCTAGAGCTCTAGACCTACCGAAAACCCGGCAACTACAACAGTCTCTTCAAGAGCAACCAAACCAAAGCAAAGCAAGTAACTCACTAACGACAAACTCCAGCAGCTACGATAATTTAAGAACAATCACATCAAGTAAGAAATTCAGCTGCATTTCGTACTAATCCCGAAACCTCTTGGTACTTCATCAACAGATTCATTCATAGCCTATGCATAACCTATCGCATAGTGAACAGAAATCAATAATGATCGTACCCAGCTAAACCGGACACTCGAATAAGAGGCATAATAACTCATATCAAAGGTGTCCCGAAAATGACGAAGAAAGCAAGAAAAACTAAAACACGAATTCATCGCTCAGATGAGTTCAAATCGGAAGCTCTGAAATTATCGGAGGTTATAGGTGTCAGTGCAGCTGCGCTGGAACTTGATGTCAATCCGAATCAAATATACCAGTGGCGCTCGAAGCTAACTAACACCCATCAGCGTAGCGAACGCGAGGATCATCTAGCCACTGAAGTAGCTCGTTTAAAAAGGGAGTTAACAGATTCCCGTGAGGAGGTAGAGATACTAAAAAAGGCGACGGCGTACTTCGCGAAGCAAAATCGCTGAGGTACGCCTTTATCAAAGAAAATGCTGATAGATTTCGAGTGGAGAAGATGTGCGTGATATTCAATGTGTCTACATCAGGTTACTACGAGTGGTGTCATCGTTCCCGGGAGTGTATTGCCAACGAATATCGGACGAGTCTGGATAGTCGAGTCAGGAGGCTGTTTGAGCAGCACAATGGCGACTATGGAGCTCCAAGGATCTGGAGGTGTTTGCTACGTTTAGGGGTGTTCTATAACATCAAAACAGTTGCTGATAGCCTGAAACGACAGGGGTTGCGGGCGAAAGCAAGCGCTAAGTTCAAACCCAAAACTACTGACTCAAATCATCGTCTCCCGGTGTATAAGAATGTACTGGAGCAAGAATTTTCAGCCGAGAGATTGAATGAGAAATGGGTTGGTGACATTACCTACCTGGATACGGCCGAGGGTTGGCTGTACTTGGCGGTAGTCATTGATCTTTATAGCCGGAAAGTCGTCGGGTGGTCCATGAGCGAGAGAATGAACAAAGAACTTGTCTGTGATGCTTTCTCAAATGCGATGAATCTGCGCGGCAATCCAGCAGGAGTAATCATGCATACTGACAGAGGAAGCCAGTACTGCTCGAACAAGTACCGCAAACTGATCAAAGCAACTCATTCGGTAGGAAGCATGAGTGCCAAAGGCTGCTGCTATGACAACGCAGTCGCGGAAAGTTTTTTCCACTCACTAAAAGTTGAGGCAATTCACGGCAGACGAGTGCAGACACACCACGAAATGCGTTCGATAGTTTTCAGGTATATCGAGTCACGGTACAACAGAATACGCATGCATAGTTCATGCAACTATCTCAGTCC
>CALLLY010000191.1 GCA_938008205.1 uncultured Granulosicoccaceae bacterium | reverse complement strand
AATCCCCGGTTTCGTGCCGGATACGATTTCCTGTGTCTGCGTGCGCAAGTGGGGGAAGTTGCCCAGACGCTTTGTGATACCTGGGAAAAATTACAGCAAACACCGGAAGCGCAAGCCGCAATTGAGGCTTCCCGTCAGCGCAGCCGGCCGGTTCGTCGTGCACGCGCAAAGCCTCGCCGGCGACCAGGCTAAGCGGATTCACACCGGGGGTTGAGTGAGAATTACGTTGCTGTGTGAATCAGCAATTATCCGTTTGTTTATGCCACACTTGCGGATTTCGAGATTAATGCGAGGCAGGCGTGACACAATCACTCAGATACATCGCAGTTGAAGGGCCGATCGGGGTCGGTAAGACGACGCTGTCTCGGCGACTTGCTAAATCATTACATGGCAAACTGATACAGGAATCGCCCGAGAAGAATCCGTTTCTGGACGCATTCTATCGGGATCCGCAGCTATACGGATTGCCTACACAGCTGCAATTCCTTATGAATCGCCGTGATTCGTTGCGTTATATGGCGGAAAATCTTCAGGAATCGCCAGTGTGGGTGTCAGATTTTCTGTTTGCCAAAGACCGACTGTTTGCAGGGCTTACACTCGATGCTCCTCAATATGATTTGTACAACTCGATCGCGAATGAGCTGGCTTTTGATTTGGTAGTGCCGGATCTTGTCGTCTATCTGCAAGCGCCACTGGAGGTCTTGTACGATAGAATCGAAAAGCGCGGTAAGCTGTCTGAGCAGGCAATTGCCAGCAACTACATTGAAAGGCTGCAAAGAGCGTACACTGAGCTTTTTTACAATTACACAGACACCCCTGTATTGATTGTTAACGCTGCTGAGATTGATTTTGCATCAAATGACAGCGACTATGGGCAGCTGCTCAGGCAAATCACTACGATAAAAGCCGGGCGTCATTATTTTAATCCAAGCACAGAGCTGGCGTAGCCTGGGCACATTGTAGGAGAAGTCTCTTGGCAGACTCGCAAATACTGCGTATCGGTATGTTGGAGGACGACGCAGATCAGGCAAATCGGGCGAGCGGCTGGATCACCGAGCGTGGGCATCAGTGTGAAGTATTTCACGAATCCGAGAGTTTTCAACGGGCTTTCCGAAAAACCAGCTACGACGTCGTAACGCTCGACTGGAACCTGCCGGATGGGACAGGTATCGAGATACTGACATGGTTGCGTCAGAGTCTGGTCAGCGACGTACCAGTAATCTTCATCACTGCACGTCAGGCTGAGGCCGATATCGTCGCCGCTCTGGAAAGCGGTGCTGATGATTATCTGGTAAAACCGGTCAGGCAATTTGAGTTGCTCGCGCGAATTGGTGCTCTGGCGCGCCGTGCTCAACCGGAAACCGAGGTGCTGGAGTACGATCCCTACGTGTTTGACACCAGTAACAGACACGTAAGTGTCGACGGAGAAGCCGTCAAGCTCACTGAAAAGGAATATGATTTGGCGTTGTTCCTGTTTCGCAATCGAGGGCGGGTGTTGTCCCGGCAGCACCTGCTGACTTCGGTGTGGGGTACTTCGGCGGAGTTAAATACCCGCACGGTGGACACGCATGCGAGTCGTCTGCGTAAAAAATTGAAACTGTCTGCAACAGAAAAATGGAAACTGACTAGTATCTATCAGCACGGTTATCGATTAGAAGAACGCACCCTGGTTTCTTGATCACGCGCGTTCCTGGCGAACGATTCCTGGGTTAAGTTTGCGAAAAAAGTATGCTCTTTGAGCAGCAATGAAGATGTACGAGACTTCGATGGGTTTATGTAATCGCTGGAGAACAAACATGAGAAAAGGTTCTATTCAGGGGTATCGCAGTGCGTTCGCTGCCTTCGGTGCATATTTGTGTTTGGTTTCTGCAGATGTACTGTCGCAACCTGACACCGGGATCAAGGCGATTAGTCAGGATATCCATGTTGTCGTGCAGAACGGCGACAACCTGTCTTCAATCGTTCGCAGGGTGATGGGGTCTTCCGAGTTCTGGGAAGAGGTTGCCACGCTCAACAAGATATCGAGTCCGGACGCATTGAAGCCCGGCGATATGATTATTTTCCCCGGAGACCTGGTACAGAAAAGGAATTTCGCGCGGGTTGCATTCGTCAAAGGGAACGTGATGCATACCAGTGCCGCCAGCAACACCACCGCACAGCTTGAAAAGCGCGACAAAGTCTTTCTGGGCGACGTGATCAAAACAGGTGAAGATGGGTTTGTCAGCTTGTCGTTTAACGGTGAGTCGCTCGCCAACATACAGCCAGAGAGTCATGTGCAGTTTATTGAGTTCGACTGCTTTGACGTTGAGAAATCCTGTGTCGTTAATCTGTTGGCAGAAGAAGGTCAGATGAATTTTGATATTCAGAATATCGGCTTCAAGAAACCTTCCCGGTTTTCCATTGACACACCGTACGCTTCCGCTGCTGTCAGGGGCACCAATGTCGATGTTGAGGTGAATGATGGCAGCGCGATTGGAGTCACGACCGGTGTGATTGAAGTAACATCGGGTAATGACACTTCCACTTTGCCTATCGGTAAAGGCACGCTGGCAGGAGAGGGGCGTTCTATAACCCGCTTATATGATCTGCTGGAAAAGCCTGTTTATAACCCGTTTATTCGCCTGAGTCGGGAAGACTATGTGGCATGGGCGCCGGTGGAAGGCGCTGAAACCTATAGTGTTGTATTGGCTACATCGGAGTCATTAAGCGAGGTTATTCGCTCATCCAGATCTGCGCAGTCCTACACTGTTTTGTTATCAGAGCCTCAGGAATACTACCTGGGTACACGCGCTTTGGATGAAAACGGCTTAAAAGGTTTCAAGGGTATTCAAAAAATTAATCAGGTATCAGTTGATGAAAATGCTGAGGCGCCACCGCTTGATATTGAGCTCAGTGAGAATGACCTGACTATTGTTAATACCGGAAAAGTAACCACAGAGGTGCATGTCGGATCAGCGCTTGAGCCTGCCGACGGGCTGGATCAGTTGTTGCGCTACACAGCGTACGATATCGCTGCTGGCCAGACGCTCGAGCTTGATGTGAACCCGAATCAGGATGTTTATATCACGGCACGCGCGGTAGTCGGGCCGACCGCCGTGTCATCGTATGGAAGTATCTATGAGTTCACGGGACGTAAAAAATAAACTACGTTAACTGATGGCTGGGTCAGAGTCAGATGTACAACGCCGTGGACGTTTCGGCTACTGGACACTGATCGGTTTTTATCTGTTTTTTGGCATGCTCACGTTGCTTTTGCACCGTGGAGAAGTCACTCAGAAAATGGACCGGTTAATCTACGACAGCTGGGTTCGTTTACATCAGTCTGAAGCACCTGACGATTTGATTATTGTCGGGATTGATTCGCTTAGCGTTGAAAAGAATGGTCGTTGGCCCTGGTCGCGTGGAGACCAGGCAACAATAATCGACAACCTGACCGATGCAGGCGCCAGCGTTATCCTTATTGATATCCTGTATTCGGAACCCAGCAAAGAAGACAGGACCGGTGATGCTCTGCTGGCGGGTGCTATCGAGCGGTCGGGACGAGTCATTCTGCCTATTCATACCGAGGGCAAAGGTCTGTTGCGAGGTGGTGAGACCTTACCGATACCTTCAGTGCTTGAAGCATCACAGCAGCTGGGTCATATTTTCCTGCCGATAGACTCTGATGGCATCGTTCGTCGCGTGTTTTTGAAGGCAGGCTTTAAAAACCCGCACT
>CALLLY010000190.1 GCA_938008205.1 uncultured Granulosicoccaceae bacterium | reverse complement strand
GGGTATGCCATTGTTCAGGATGAGACAGGTAAAGTTCTGACCAGGAGCACTGAGGCCAACCTCGACGCGACCATCAAAGTTCGGCTCGCATCGGGTGATCTGGCAGCGAAGGTGACAAATATCCGAAGCGAAAAAACGCCAAAAACCGAATCGTCATAATGGCTTAAAGCTGATTTACCGGTCACATAACTCTCTTTCAAAGTTTGCCAATACCAGACTTTTCTGGTAGAAACGTGCGGCTTCGAATTTGGACAAGAGGTTTACATGGCTGCCAAAAAGAAAACAGTTGCCAAAAAGGCATCCGGCGAGGACACCGGGGTAGTAGTTGAGGAACGACCGGAAAAGGCTTCCACAGCGAAAGCTAAAAAGAAAACCACTGCCAGGGCGAAGGCCTCCACCGCTAAAAAGAAGGTATCGAAAAAATTGACCGCCAGTAAGACCACCGAAAGCACTGCTGAAACCACCGCGCCTACGAAAAAGGTTGTGGCGAAAAAAGCGACTGCGAAGAAAACCGCTGCCAAAAAGCCAGCTGCCAAGAAAAAGGTTGCTGCCGGGAAAGCTGCCATTGCCGGCACCATTCCTACTGCCGAAGGCGGCCAGTTCAAGACGTTTGTCCCCTACGAGGCATCTGCCGACGAGGAGTATATGAACGCAGAACAGACCGAGCACTTCCGGGCCATATTACTGGACTGGAAAATCAACCTGATGCAGGAAGTTGATCGCACCGTTGGCCACATGAAGTCCGATGCAACCAATTTCCCCGACCCTAACGATCGTGCCACCCAGGAAGAGGAATTCAGCCTCGAACTGCGTACCCGTGATCGCGAGCGCAAGCTGATCAAGAAAATTGACGAATCACTGACCAAGCTTGATGAAGAAGACTACGGCTACTGCGACGGCTGCGGTGTGGAAATCGGCATACGCCGCCTGGAAGCACGGCCTACCGCCAATATGTGCATTGAGTGTAAAACCCTGGAAGAGATCAGGGAAAAGCAAATCGCGTAAAACTCTGCAGTATCGCTCGCCAATATGGCGAGCGATGCCTGCACACCCCTCACCTTGTCAGTTTTGACTTCCTACATCGGTCGTTTCGCTCCTTCTCCAACCGGTCCTTTGCATATGGGCTCGCTGGTGACAGCACTTGCCAGCTGGGTTGACGCACGCCAGCACGGCGGCCAGTGGTTGCTGCGTGTTGAAGATATCGACCCGCCCAGAGAAGTTGCCGGTGCCACTGATGAAATTATTGCCGCACTGGATGCGCACGGGCTGTACTGGGATGGCCACATCACCTACCAGCATGCTCGCTCGCATCACTATGAAGCCGCGCTGGATCGCCTGCGCGCTTCAAAGCAGTTGTACGCCTGTGAGTGCACCCGCAAGCAATTGCGGGCAGTAGCAGCGCAATCCGGCGATGCTGCCTACCCCGGCACCTGCAGCGCACTGGATTTGGAAGAGCAGCACCTGCCACTGCGCCTGAGAGTCGCTGACGAGGTGATTTCTTTTACCGATTTACATGCCGGCGCGCAGCTTGAGAATGTTGCCGGTAAAATCGGCGATTTCATCATCAAACGACGCGATTTTCTTTACGCGTATCAGCTGGCAGTGGTGGTTGACGATGCATTACAGCACGTCACCCATGTTGTACGCGGCGCTGATCTGCTGGACAATTCGCCCAGGCAAATCGTTTTGCAAAGAATGCTTGGATACACAACCCCCGAATACCTGCACTTGCCGCTGATTTCATCGAGCGACGGCAAAAAACTCAGCAAACAAACCGGTGCGCAAGCTCTGGACAACAGTAACGCGGTAGCCAATCTGCAGAAAGCCTGGTCTTTTCTTGGCCAGAGCGCTGTGTCTGCTACTTCCAAAGTGAGTGAATTTCTAAGCGCAGCAGTGAGTCAGTGGCAGCGCCGCAGAATCCCCGGAATTGACACCCAAATGTTTCATATTTGAATCAAACACTTAACTGTTGACCGCGACGCGCAGTCACCCTATCTTTCCCACAATCTCGCCTATCGAGGCAGCAAACGCATACGGAGCGTCTGAATGTCAGAATCCAAAATCTATCCGGTAAACGCAGAAGTAGCTGGTAACGCGTGGATCGATGAAGAAAAGTACCAGGAAATGTATGCTCGATCGGTTGATGAACCCGATGAGTTTTGGGCCGAGCAAGCCAACCAGTTTATCGACTGGTTTACCCCCTGGGATAAAGTTCAGGAGTGGGACTACCACAAGGCTGACATCAAGTGGTTTGAAGGTGCCAAAGTAAACGTTGCCCACAACTGCCTTGATCGACATCTGGAAACCCGAGGCGATCAAGTAGCGATCATCTGGGAAGGCGACGACCCGGAAGAACAACGCAAGATCACTTACCGTGAGCTGCACGCGGAAGTCTGTCAGTTTGCCAGTGCGTTGAAAGGCCTTGGCGTTAAGAAAGGCGATCGCATCTGCATCTATATGCCAATGATTCCAGAAGCGGCAGTGGCGATGCTGGCGTGTACACGCATAGGCGCGGTTCACTCTGTTGTGTTTGGTGGCTTTTCACCGGATGCACTGCGCGATCGCATCAACGATTCTGAATGTTCAGTGGTGATTACTGCAGACCAGGGTTTGCGCGGCGGTAAAAAAGTTGCCCTTAAAACTAATGCTGATAAAGCCTGTGAAGATACACCCAGCGTTCGCAAAATGGTGGTCGTCAAACGCGGTGGCGAACCTACCGGCTGGAACGACGGACGCGATGTCTGGTACCACGAAATTGTAGAAGCCGGTTCTGCCAGCTGCCCTGCTGAAGAAATGGGTGCAGAAGACCCGCTGTTTATTCTGTACACCTCGGGCTCTACTGGTAAGCCCAAGGGCGTGTTGCACAGCACCGGTGGTTATATTCTATACGCCGCTATGACACACAAGTACGTGTTTGATTATCACGATGGCGATATCTACTGGTGTACAGCAGACGTTGGCTGGGTAACCGGTCATTCGTATATTGTGTATGGGCCGCTTGCCAATGGTGCCACCACACTGATGTTTGAAGGTGTGCCCACCTACCCTGATGCCGGTCGTTTCTGGGAGATCATCGATAAGCACCAGGTCAATACTTTTTATACTGCACCCACCGCACTGCGCGCCCTTATGGCACAAGGTGATGAGCTGGTCAAAAAGCACTCGCGCAGCAGCTTGCGTTTGTTAGGTTCCGTTGGTGAGCCGATTAATCCTGAAGCGTGGGAGTGGTACTACAAAGTGGTTGGTGACGAGCGCTGCCAGATTGTAGATACCTGGTGGCAAACTGAAACCGGTGGCATTCTGATTACCCCACTGCCAGGCGCTACCGCACTCAAGCCCGGTTCTGCCACTAAACCGTTCTTCGGCGTTGTACCTGCACTGATGGATGAACAAGGCAACATTATGGAAGGCCCCGGATCCGGTAATCTGGTAATTACGCGACCGTGGCCGGGGCAGATGCGATCAGTTTATGGCGATCACGATCGCTTCCATGAAACCTACTTCAAAATGTATCCCGGTTATTATTTTACCGGCGACGGAGCAAGACAGGACGAAGACGGTTACTGGTGGATTACCGGTCGTGTTGACGATGTTATCAACGTATCCGGCCATCGTATGGGGACTGCAGAAGTTGAAAGTGCACTGGTACTGCACGACCTGGTCGCAGAAGCCGCCGTAGTTGGTTACCCGCACGATATTAAAGGCCAGGGCATCTATGCCTACGTGACTTTGATGATCGGCACTGAACCCACAGAAGAGTTACGTAAAGAACTGGTTCAGCACGTTCGCAAAGAGATCGGCCCTATCGCAAGCCCCGATGTTATTCAGTGGGCACCGGGACTACCGAAAACCCGCTCCGGTAAAATCATGCGCCGCATTTTGCGCAAGATCGCCGAGAACGAAATCGACAGCCTGGGCGATACCTCAACACTTGCCGACCCGGCGGTGGTTGATGACCTTGTAGAGAACCGCGAGGCTAATCAAAAGGCGTGATGTAGTAGCAGGTAAAAGCGGCACCTTGCCGCTTTTACTATTTAGTATTTGATCCAAGGGGCACTATGCCTCTTGTGATCACCGTTTACCCGTTGCGTCACTGACAAGTTGCAGCGTAAGACAAAACATCTATTAATCAAAGCAACTCACTACACTCTGATAAAGAAGTGCCATATCAGATAAGCAATACTGCAAAGTACTAACCCGACGCTCCAAACTACCAGCCACATTTGCCTGCCATAGCGGCCGACAAAAAACAGTACAATCCCTATAAGCAACGCCAGTGCAACGGTATACGCCAGCAAGCCGGGATAGGTTTCGGTGTACGGCAACCCGGTGGTTTCTTCGTAGCGCACGTTAAGTTGCCACCTTGTTTAATAATTTCATCAGTGAGGTGTTCAGCTGTCTTCTTCGGACTTGAAATCCAGGGATGCAGAGTTAATACAGTAACGCAGTCCGGTAGGTTGCGGCCCATCAGGAAACACATGCCCCTGATGCGCACCACACTTTGCACAATGCACTTCAGTTCGAGTCATACCGTGTGACTGATCAACGGTTTCCTCAATGTTTTCAGTATCAGCAACTTCATAAAAACTCGGCCAGCCGCTACCGGAGTCGTACTTGGTTTCAGAGTCGAATAAATACGCGTCGCAGACCACACAGTGGTACTTACCTTTGCGTTTGTTGTCATTCAGTTCACCGGTAAACGGACGTTCGGTGCCGTGCCCCTGGGTTACCTGATACTGAATATCAGTAAGTCGCTCTCGAAGCTCTTTGTCGTCAGGTTTGCTCATAATTTTCTTTCCGGTTGAGGAACACTAACTTGATTCCTGCATAAAATGGTAACACTCTTACCCGTGCAATATTAATAGGGCACCATTCGGTGAACAAAAAGACATCGCCTCCCGAAAACCCGGCAGACCCGCAGAACACTGACGATGAAGATCCGATGGCCATGTTCCGCAAAGCCGTGGGCGATGTTAAGCCGGTGCGCAATGATCGGGTAGCCGATAAACCCGCCCCACCACCGCCCAGACCACGCCAGTTTGAACTGGACGAAAAGCGGGTGATGCACGATGCCATGTACAACTCACCCGGCCCCGAAGACAACGGAGAACATCTCAGCTGGGCACGCAGTGGCGTTCAAAAGCGAGTGATGCGCAAGCTTCGCAATGGCTATTACGCGGTGCAGGCAGAGCTGGATTTACACGGCATGGTGGTCAATGAAGCGCGTGAAGCGATGCATGAATTTCTGGCGGATGTCAGCGCCACTCGCGGCAGCTGTTGTGTGAGAATCATACATGGCAAGGGCAGAAAGACTGCTACCGACGCACCGATTCTTAAGCCGTTTACCGCTTCTTTTTTGCGTAATCATCGTGATGTGCTGGCGTATTGTTCGGCGCAGCCGGCAGCCGGTGGGACCGGGGCGGTTTATGTTCTTGTGCGTGGGGGGCGGGAGTAGTGTTTTTTTCGCTTGCAGCGGGCTGGATGGGATGCGCTTGCAGCGGGCCGGTTAGGATGCGCCTGCAGCGGGCCGGTTAGGATGCGCCTGCAGCGGGCCGGATGGGATGCGCCTGCAGC
>CALLLY010000189.1 GCA_938008205.1 uncultured Granulosicoccaceae bacterium | reverse complement strand
CTTCTGAATGCCGACGCTACGTTATGAGCGTCTGTTTCAAAATCAAGCTTCTGGCGATTTAAACTAGCATCAAAAGAGTAGTATAGGGAAAAGCAGACGACACATAGTGTCGACAGGATTAAGGCAGCTCTCCGCAGAAAGCCTTTGTTTAGTACCATAATCGTAGATGTCGTTGTTGACTATCTTCCCTGACGGTTAATTATTATTCTCGAATGATGTTTCGACATCAAACAGGCTTTCTGCGCAGTTGCGTGCCCGAATTGGGGGTCAACACTCAATGACACGGCCGTTCGCCAAACTCGTCTCAGTTTTCCACAGTTTTTCAAATCAGGTCTCAAGGAGTCCCGATTGCAGGGCCACATTCGCAGATATAGGTCGGCTGCCTTCAGCTGCATTGAGACGGTTATGCATACCGTTCATACTAGCCCCATCGCGACGGTGGGTTTTCATTTATGCAAGAAATTGAACAGCTACAAAACAACCTGGCATCTGCCGGCTACATTGCGGACCAGGATCTTGGCACTGTGTTGCATCTGTCAAAATCACTGCAGAGACCAGTGCTGCTTGAGGGAGATGCCGGCGTTGGAAAAACCGCAGTAGCACAAGCGCTGGCTGCCGCACAAAACCTGCAACTTATTCGCCTGCAGTGCTACGAGGGACTGGATGTATCCACCGCCCTGTATGAGTGGAATTACCAGCGCCAGTTAATGTCCGTTCGTTTAAGCGAACAACAACAAACCGATGCACGCACTCTCGAGCAGCAAATATTCAGTGAAGAGTATCTACTACCTCGCCCGTTATTACAGGCGATAACCACAGATCAGCCCGCGCTGTTGCTGATCGATGAAATCGACCGTGCAGATGATGAATTTGAAGCGTTTCTACTGGAAGTACTGGCGGACTTTCAAATCTCTATTCCCGAACTCGGCACCATTGTCGCCAGACACAAGCCGCAGGTTATCCTCACATCCAACGCGACACGTGAACTCAGTGATGCACTGAGGCGTCGCTGCCTTTATCACTTTGTAGACTACCCGGATCACCAGAAAGAGCTGCAAATTCTCGAGAAGCAGCTGCCGGACCTTGATCGAAGGCTGGCAGGATCTATCGTCAGTTTTGTTCAGCGACTGCGCAACGAACACCTGAAAAAGACGCCGGGGGTTGCAGAGACTCTTGACTGGGCAGCGGCACTTATGCAAATGCGCGTCACTGACCTGGAAGGCTCTATGCAGGAAATTGAGTCTTCACTGGGCTGCCTGTTGAAAACACGCGCTGACCTGGAGCTCGCTGACAACACCTGGGTCGATGGTCTGCTAAAACCTGAAACGCTTGCACAGTAATGGCTGCCACGCCTGAACTCGCGAGCGATCGTGTCAAAAAGAATCTCAGTCGCTTCACCAATGAACTCAGAGTGAGCGGTTACCCGGTTAACGCCTCTGACATTCAGCTGGCAAATGAAATCCTGTGCACTGCGGCCATTGAAAACCGACTCATCCTGAAAACCGCATTAAGGTCTGTTTTTTGTCAAACAAAACCACAATGGGATTCGTTTGACGCGCTGTTCGATCATCATTGGCTGCTTGAACCGTCAGAAGCAGCCGAGACTTTGGACAACGGTCAGGCCGGCGCGCTCAATAAGCAGGGGCTGACATCCGGACTGGGGTATTTTTCAGAAACACAGGCTCAGCGCGCCGCATCTACCACCAGCATTGAAACAGAAGTAGAAACTGCCGGCGGCGGCGCCAGCGATGCACGAGTGCTTTCACAACGGGATTTTCGTTTTGTGTTTAATCCACGAGACATGCGTCAGATAGAACAATCTGTTGATTTGCTTGCCAGAAAAGTACAAAAGCGCACCAGAAGAAGAACTCACAGTTCGACAAAGAAGGGAAAACTCGATCTCAGACAAACCACCCGCCATAACCTGCGGTACGGCGGCTGGTCTTTTAACCTTCGCTATCGCAAAGCCAGGCAGTCACCTGCAAAGTTTCTATTGCTGCTGGACGTTAGCCAGTCGATGGAGGTTTACAGCTATCTGTTTCTGAGATTTGCCAGGGGTTTGGCACAGGCTTTTCGAGACACGGATGCCTACGCTTTTCATACCGACCTAATACCGATTGGCAACGAGATGAAAGAAAAGAACTCTGCCCGTCTCGAACAAAAGCTTAAAAACCTGTCCAGCGGCTGGCTGGGTGGCACCAGAATCGCCGAGTCCTTAAGCGAATTCAACCGACGGTTTGCCAGCCATACCGTCAACAAGCACACCATTGTGTTTGTATTTAGCGATGGCTACGACAGCACGGAACCTGAGCACTTGTTCGATCAGGTTATGCAGCTCAAAAGGCGCTGCCGCAAACTTGTGTGGGTAAACCCGTTGATCGGGCGGGAAGGCATCGGCGATATGGATTTGCCAATAGAAAGAGGCATGAAGATGGTAGTGCCGGAACTGGATCTTTATACCAGTGCGCACAACCTGCAATCCTTAAAAGAACTGGCTCCGGCGTTTTCTTACCGATAAACACAAAAAAGCCCGCTGATGCGGGCTTTCGAATTTCATACGAAGTACTGAGTTAGCGTTTCGAGAACTGAGTTGCCCGGCGAGCTTTGCGCAGACCAACTTTCTTACGCTCGACCTTTCTGGCATCACGGGTCAGGAAGCCGGCTTTTCGCAGGTCTGCACGCATTTCTTCATCATACTTCAGAAGCGCTCTGGCAATACCATGGCGGATCGCACCTGCCTGTCCGCTGTTGCCACCACCGGCAACGGTGATGTTGAAATCAAACTTGTCACTGACTTCAAGCGTTTCGAGAGGCTGACGTACAATCATACGTGCAGTTTCGCGACCGAAGTACTCATCAAGCGGGCGTTTGTTGACAGTGATGTCACCTTTGCCAACCTGCATGAATACGCGAGCGCTGGAAGTTTTTCTGCGGCCGGTGCCGTAGTAGTGTTGCTGAGCCATTGCGTCTTTATCTCAGTTGCGTAACTGCTTATCGCAATTCTAGGGTTTGTGGAGTCTGCGCGGCATGGCGATGCTCTGCGCCCGGGTAGATCTTAAGCTTGCGAATCATTTCCCGACCCAGCGCGTTCTTAGGCAACATGCCTTTGACGGCCAGCTGGATAACGCGACCCGGTGCTTTTTCCTGCATTTTCTCAAAGCTTATCGATTTGAGGTTGCCGATATAGCCAGTGTGATGGTGATACATCTTGTCTTTGGCCTTGTTACCTGTAACAGCAACCTTCTCGGCATTGACAATAACGATGTAATCGCCGGTATCTACATGCGGGGTGTACTCTGGCTTATGCTTGCCTCGTAGAACACGCGCGCACTCGCTGGCAAGCCTGCCGAGCGGCTTGTTTTCTGCGTCAATGATGTACCACTGACGTTTCACCTCGGCCGGTTTGGCGCTGAAGGTCTTCATGGAAACTCCGTAGGGGCGTCCAATATTGCTTGGAAAAGCCCTCCACTATAGGATATGAGGAGGAGATATACAAGGCTTTACCCTCGCTAAACACTGCCAGATGTACAAATAAACCTGCCTGACAGGTCACACGTAAGTGCCCACAACTTCAAAAATGGATTTTCTAAAACGCGCGAGGGATGCTGAATTAAAGCGACGCGGCCTGAAGGCCGCGTCTAACCAACCTTAGGAGGATGGAGGAGGAAATCTTTAATATGCGCTTATATTAGCACTGGTATACGAGTTTGGCAAACCACATACCTTTACCTAATATCCATATTTTACAATTACTTAATGCACATCAGTGAATTTTATTCACAATGTTTTATCTGCAGATCACTGCACGCTGTGCGCCGGTTCAATCTTTACGTCATAAGTGATTTCAACCGTGCCCTCCAACATTTTAGTAACGGAACAGTATTTTTCAACCGACAGCGCTACCGCGCGCTGCACCTGTTTTTCTGACAGGTCGTGCCCCTCGACCAGATAGGTCATGTGTATCTTCTCAAACACTGCCGGTACCGCATCTACACGTGTCGCATCTAAAGCTACCTCGCAGTTGGTGACATTCTGACGGCCTTTTTTCAGCATCATCATTACATCGAAAACCGAACATCCTCCCAGTCCAATCAGCACCGTCTCCATAGGACGAACGCCAAGATTGCGTCCTCCATGCTCCGGCGAACCATCCATAACCACTGAATGACCACTGCCCGATTCTCCGACGAAGCTCATATGATCGAGCCATTTAACTCTTGCTTGCATTTGAAATTCCTGTGGTACAGCACAAAAAAGCGGTTTTTTGCGAAGTTAATAAAGTGAACTTCACATATTTTAATCCGATTGTCCCAAATGCTTAATGCTGTGAACGATTATTGCTCTGTCCAACCACGAACAATTACTGCAGAGAATACGCGGAGAAAGGACCACAATGCTTCCACCACGACATGCGCCACAGAAAGCTGAATGGCTGGAGACACTCCTACGCCACAGTCATCGCCGTCAATACCCGGCGAAGACCACTATTATTCATCACGGCGATAAGCCAGATACATTGTATTACATGGTCGACGGTTCGGTCAGTGTGGTGATCGAAGACGACGATGGACGCGAGATTGTTCTGGCTTACCTGAACAACGGCGACTTCTTCGGTGAAATGGGTTTGTTTGACGAAGAAAGCGAACGCAGTGCGTGGGTAGTTGCCCGCAACAAATGCGAAGTAGCTGAGATTAACTACGAGCAGTTCCGCCGCCTTGCTGAGCAATCGCCGGAAATTCTGTTTGCACTTTCAACCCAGCTGGCATCCCGCCTGCGCAAGACCAGCACCAAGGTACGTGATCTTGCATTCCTGGATGTGACCGGGCGAGTCGCCTCTACCCTGCTGGACCTGGCACAACAGCCTGATTCAATTACTCATCCGGACGGCATGCAAATTCGCATCACACGTCAGGAAATTGCACGGATTGTAGGGTGCTCTAGGGAAATGGTTGGACGAGTATTAAAAGATCTGGAAGATCGCGGATTGATTCACGCACGCGGTAAAACAATGGTGATCTACGGCACTCGTTAATCACTGATAATAAAGTTATGCCAATTAAAAAAGCCCTCACTGTGTGAGGGCTTTTTTTTTGCAGGACTTTATCTTCTAGCTATTTACACCAAAGAGCTCGTGGAGTTTTTCCCCGGGGGTATCCGCACGCATAAACGCTTCCCCCACAAGAAAAGCATGCACGTTGTTCTGCCGCATGAGGGCAACGTCTTTTGTTGACAGTATTCCGCTTTCGGTCACTGTCAGACAATCCTCCGGAATTTTATCGAGCATACCCAAAGTGGTATCGAGCGTTACTTCAAAGGTACGCAGATTTCTGTTGTTGATTCCAATCAGCGGTGGCGCCAGTTGCAGCGCTCTGTCAAGTTCTTGCTGATCATGCACTTCAATCAATACATCCATATCCAGATGTTGCGCAAGACCATACAACTCTGCCAGTGACGCGTCTCCCAGAGCAGAGACAATTAACAGGATACAGTCGGCTCCCATCGCACGAGCTTCGTACACCTGGTACGGATCGATAATAAAATCTTTACGGATAACAGGCAGATCACAAGCCGCTCTGGCCAGCTTAAGATTCTCTTCACTACCCATAAAAAAATCACGATCAGTCAATACGGATAAACAACTTGCTCCGCCGTCACTATAGCTAATAGCTATTTCAGCCGGATCAAACTGTTCCCGCAGTACACCTTTACTGGGTGAGGCTTTTTTTATTTCGGCAATGACTGCCGCTCGACCCTCGGCAACACTGTTTTTCAGCGCTTGTGTAAACCCTCTGGGAGCCGCGGCATCCGCCGCGCGGTGAGACAACGCTCTTAAGCTTTCTTTTTCACATGCCTGTGAAATTTCCTCAACCTTGCGCTTGAGAATTTTCTTTAATACATCCGGTGTGTTTTGTACCATCGATCTTCCAGCCGTGTCAGCTTCATAACCTGATAACGTAATGTAATTACGTTATCAGTACAGATTTATGAAAGGTAAATTTTAAGAGTTGCCTTGAGCGCATCAGCGTCAGCGTACTATCGTGTAACACGACTAACTAAAACTGTTGCTAACGGCCACAAGCTCATCGAGCTTTTTACCGGCACTGCCATCCGCAAGCAATGACAGCGCAATCTCTACCCCTTGCTGGTGACTTGCGGCTTTACCGCCGACATAGATAGCAGCGCCTGAATTAAGCGCGACAATATCTCTGGCAGCACCTGCTGTGTTATTTAGCACCTGCTTTACCATCGCAAGACTTTCCTGCGCTCCTGCTACCTTGATGGTATCGATGGCTGAAAACGACAATCCGAAATCTTCGGGTGACAAGGTATAGCAATGCACCTGTCCCTCTTTAAGCTCAGCGACATGCGTTGGCGCTCCAATACTGATTTCGTCCATACCATCTTCTCCATGTACCACCATGGCACCAACACTACCGAGCTTTTGCAGTACCCTGGCCATCGGTTCAACCAGATGCTCACTGTAAACGCCCATCACTTGTCGCGGGGCTGATGCGGGGTTGGTTAACGGGCCGAGTACGTTAAAAATAGTTCTCATACCCAACTCTTTGCGCGGTCCGATAGCGTAGCGCATTGCCCCGTGATGGCGCGGTGCAAACATAAAACCCAGTCCTACCTGATCGACACATTGCGCTACCTGCTCAGCATCCAGTTCGATATTGACACCGGCAGCCTCAAGCAAGTCCGCCGCACCTGAGCTACTCGATACGGCGCGATTTCCATGCTTGGCCACCTTAAGCCCGGCTGCTGCTGCGACCAGTGCACTAGTGGTAGAGATATTAAAGGTACTGCTGCTGTCTCCCCCGGTACCAACGATGTCGATCAGATCTTTACTTTTACACTTTACCCCACTGGCAAGCTCACGCATCACTTCGGCAGCAGCCGCAACTTCTTCCACCGATTCGTTTTTACTTCTCAGCGCGCACAGAAAGCCACCTATTTGAGCATCGCCACACTCACCCGACATAATCTGCCGCATGGCGCTATTCATTTCATCCCGCGATAAATCATTGCCTTCGATAACTTTTACTATCGCATCGCGGATATCAAACTTTTCTGTCATAGCTGCAGCCTCTCACTTGCTTTGTTCATGAGGATTCATCATTCAGCCGAAATAGCGGAAAATATAGATCGCTTAGTCGAGCGGGTTGTTAAGCCCGGGTTGGTACAACCAGGCTTTAATCTGATGGTGAATAGACACAATGCTAACTTAAAGCAGGTGGTTAAATGTCTTTTCGATTTTATACAACTATACGTTCGCGGCAGTTTCATTTGTCGCCGCGTGGATAGTGCAGGTTGAGAAAGTTGTCGAGCATATCGTGCCCGTTTTCAGTCAGTATTGATTCAGGATGAAATTGCACACCTTCGACATCGAGTGTTTTATGACGCACGCCCATAATTTCTTCCATGTCTCCGTCGGGCGTTTGTGTCCATGCAGTGATTTCGAGACACTCCGGCAAAGTGGATTTCTCTATCACCAGTGAATGGTAACGGGTAGTCACTACCGGGTTTGGCAAGCCGCTGAATACCCCCACACCGTTATGATAAACCTGTGATGTTTTACCATGCATAATTTCATCGGCGCGAACAATGTTGCCGCCAAACGCCGCCCCCATACACTGCATACCAAGGCATACCCCGAACAGTGGTAGCGAGCCCGCAGCAGCTTTAATCAATTCTACGGATATTCCCGCATCTTTCGGCGTACACGGGCCGGGAGACACCACCAGGCAGTGAGGTTTCTGATCTAACGCTTCCTGCACCGTTATTTCGTCGTTACGCGCGACCGTTACCTGCGCACCAAGCTCACCGAAGTATTGCACCAGGTTGTAAGTGAAGGAATCATAGTTGTCGATCATTAGTAACATGGTTCAACCCTCCTTCCTGATCGGTGTAGAGAATTCACTGATCGATGCACTGTCGAAGCCGGTTTCGGCAAGTCGTGCTGCCTGAATCACCGCGCGTGCCTTGTTCATGGTTTCATCCCATTCACGCAGCGGGTCGGAATCATAGACTACCCCGGCGCCTGCCTGCACGAAGACTTCACCGTCTTTGACAACCGCCGTTCTTATAGCGATGGCGGTATCGAGGTTACCGTTCCACGACAGATAACCTACGGCTCCTGAATAAATGCCGCGTTTGATCGGTTCGAGCTCACGAATGATTTCCATAGCACGAATTTTCGGTGCGCCACTGACCGTTCCAGCCGGGAAGGTGGCCCGTACAACATCCATAGCGGACTGCCCGGGCTTTAATTTGCCACACACGTTGGACACGATATGCATCACATGCGAGTAGCGTTCGATTTGCATTTTTTCAGTCAGGCTGACAGAGCCTGTTGTCGCTATTCGACCCACATCATTGCGTCCCAGATCTATCAGCATCAGGTGTTCGGCAAGTTCTTTCGGATCGTTTAGCAGGCTTTCTTCGTAAGC
>CALLLY010000188.1 GCA_938008205.1 uncultured Granulosicoccaceae bacterium | reverse complement strand
CCTTGTGTCGCACCTCCTTCAATCTGCCCTTCAATTAGAAGCGGGTTGATCGCACGGCCTACATCGTGAGCGCTGGTAAGCTTATCAATCACCACACAACCCAGCTCTGTATCCACAGTCAACTCAACCAGTTGTGCCCCGTAACCGTATTGAGCGTAAGGGACCCCCTGGCCGTTGGCATCAAGATCGGAAGTGGGTGGATCATAAGTTTCTATAGCCCTAAATACATAACCATCGCTATCGCAACTGCGCGACGCTAACTCTATACTGTGTGTCTGCTCACCATCGCTGATAATGATTTGGTTGTCCCGCAGATCCAGCATGGCATCCGCCGCCGCATTCACCTCACGCAATATCAGTTCACGCAGCGCGATTGCTGCAAGCTTTGCCGCATTGCCACTGACAAACGTTTGCCGTGACGCTGAAGTCTTACCGGCGTCGGGGGTAATATCTGTATCAGGCCCCTTTAAAACAAATTTATCCAGCCGTACACCCAGTGCATCGGCTGCGATCTGAGCCATAACGGTATTTGCCCCCTGACCAATATCTATCGCTCCCTGATGCAGTACAACACTGCCTTGCTGATCAATCGCAATCTTGAAGGTCGAGGGATTAGGCAATGATGTATTGCCGCATCCATACCAACAGGTACCCAGACCACGGCCTTTCCTGTAGCGACCACTGGTGGCATTAAATTTTTCTACCTCAACACCCGCTCGCTGCCAGGCAGGACCCAGCGCTTCAAGACAGGCCTTTATGCCCACCCCTTTTTCAAACACCTGACCCGTCACCGTGGGTTGATGATTATCAAGCGCGTTGTTTAAACGAAACTGCAGTTTATCTATTTGCAGGCTTGCTGCGAGTTTGTCGATCACCGATTCCAGTGCAATGGCGGCCTGCGGCACTCCAAAGCCACGAAACGCTCCTGCCGGTGCAGTGTTGGTGTGGATTGCTACGGAGTGTGCATGATAGTTAGGCACATAATACGGACCGGACGCATGGATCGGCACACGGTTGGCGACCGTCGGACCCCAGCTTGCGTAAGCGCCGGTATTAAACACTCCGTCGAAATCTATTGCAGTAAACTTTCCGTTTGCATCACAGGCAATTTTTACATCAATGCTTGATGGATGCCTTTTGGTGGTTGTTTGCATTGACTCTATACGACTGTAGACCGCAGCAACCGATGTGTTCAGATGCCATGCCGCCAGACACAGAAAAGGCTGTATTGACAGATCGAGCTTGGAGCCGAAGCCACCGCCAACTGCGGTTGGCAACACTCGAATGCTGTCCAGCGGCAAACCCATAATAGCCGCCAGATCTTCCTGTGCCATGCCAGCAGTCTGCGTACAGGTATGCACCTCTAAACGATCACCAACGCGTCTCGCAAGCCCTGCCTCGGGCTCAATGTAGGCGTGTTCTATAAAAGGGGTGGTGTAATGACCCACTGCAATATGTTCACTTTCGCTTAACGCAGAAGTAGCATCACCGGTTTGCACCAGGCCTTCAACAAGTAAGTTACCCGGCCGGTTTTCGTGCACAAGTTCGGCGCCTGTTTGCATAGCAACGTCAGGAGTTAATGCGGCTTTGCGTGGTGCCCAGGTTACCGGGAATGTCGATAAATCCAATGCGTTGATTGCGGCTTCGCTACCGACGACTGCAGCGACCGCTTCTCCTTTAAAACGCGTTCGTTGCTCGGCAAACACCACCTGATCAGCAAACGGTGGAATCACCCCAAAGCAATTGCGACCAGGGATATCGTCGCTGGTAAATACCGCCTCTATTCCCGGATGCTGTTTTAGCCATTGTTGCGTGTCACCCAGTGAAAAATCTGCACAGTGATGGGGACTTCGAACCAGCCTCAGCCAAAGACAGTCGGCAGGGATAACATCTGCACCAAACAACTCTGCACCGACAATTTTTTGATGACCATCAAGCTTTTCCAGTCTTGCACCAATCGCCGCCCCGGCATCGGTGTGGGGAATGGCGGGCGCGCCTGCACTGCCGGCTTGCATCACAGCATCGACTATTTTGCTATATCCTGTACAACGACAAAGCACCCCGCCCAGCGCGTCTTCTACCTGGCTGCGAGTTGGTGTTGCGGTTTCCCTTAACAGGCGTGTTGCCGCCATCAACATGCCCGGGGTACAAATACCGCACTGCGCCGCACCATGCATCGCAAAGGAATGCTGTAACTGTGACAGCTCCGGGCCGCTGGACAGCCCTTCAACAGTTTCAATTTCACAGCTATTTACTTGTGCAACCGGTGTAAGGCAGGCACATGCCATCTCACCATCGATTAACACAGTGCAAGCGCCACAATCTCCCGCGTCACATCCAACCTTGGTACCGGTAAATCCGTTTCTTCTCAGCACGTCTGACAGACGATCTAAAGGTTGTGCGCTAAGCGTTTTTATTTCACCGTTTATAGACAGTGAGACATGTGCTTCGCTCACGCCTGCGCCCCGGTACAAGCACGGACCGTTCTGCGCACCAGTTGCAGCGCGGCTTCACGGCGATAATCCGCGGTAGCACGAATATCGTCGATGGGATTAATTTCAGGCAGATGCTCAGCTTCGATAAGTAACGACAGGTCAGTGGCAGTCGATACACCTGTCAGCAGCGATTCAACCAGTGGTAAGCGCTGTGCAACCTCTGAACACGATCCAACCGCTACAGATACACTTTCCACACGATGGTCAGCGCACAGCGCACGCACCGCAACCATGCCAATTGAGATGACCAGATACTTGCGCGCACCAAGCTTGGTAAAAGCACTGCCACCGAAGCAGGCAACTTTAGGAATCAGGACGGCGCTTACCAGCTCATGAGCGCTTTTATCGGTTTTGCGATTACCCTGAATAAAACGCGACAACGGCAGAACTCGCGACCCTTCCAGAGATTGCAACTCGACACTGGCATCAAGCACCAGCAAGGGCGGCACACCATCAGCCGCCGGTGAGGCATTGCAAAGATTACCGACAACCGTTGCACGATTTTGAATTTGCACCGAGCCAACTTCCACCGCCGCCTGTTTGAGCGCGGTAAATGCGTCTGGCAGCTTTGCAGCAACAATGTCGCTCCAGGTGGTAAGCGCCCCTATCCGATAGTGTTGTGCAGTTTCTTCAATACCCCGCAACTCATCGATAGCGCTGATATCGAGCACCGACCCGGATGGAGCCTCACAGCGCAGGCCGGGATAATAATCGGTACCGCCAGCAAGAATAGTCCAGTTGTCGTCGCGCAACTGCTGTAGCGCACTGGCAAGCCTGGCCGGTCTGGAAAAATTCAAGCGTGGTTGTCTCCTGTCGGTTAGCGATTATCCGGCCCGGGATGATTCGTTTTGGTGATGATGTTTCATCATACAAACCACCTTTTGTTCACACCATAGTAACGCGCCAACGCCCGCAATTGAATAGCTTTGACAGGAGCTCACTGAGGCACCGTGGCGTGGCCGTTTTTGGTGTCAAACCGCATTAGAATTGACGGCAGCAACAGATAATCTGCGATCAGGGCGATCAGAATCGTTACAGCACTTAGCACACCCATCTCAGAGTTGACCTTAAAACCAGACAGAAAAAGCACCCCGAATCCTGCCATCAGCGCCAGCGAGGTAATCCATAACGCAACACCAACAGTTTGCATGGTCTCGCGAATGGCGGCCTCAACCGTCATACCCGCTCTTCGCGACTTCAAATACTTGGTGAGAAAGTGCACAGTGTCGTCCACAACAATGCCCAGTGTTACCGCCACCACTACAGCCACAGAAAGACCGACTTCCCCAACCAGATAGCCCCAGATTCCCAGCGCCATGGCAGCCGGCACCAGATTCGGTACCAGACTGATCAATCCTGTACGCACACTTTTCAAAGCGACAATCAGGATCAGTGAAATGGACAACAAAGCCAGCAGTGAGCCGAAAAGCATCGAGCGGATATTGCGTTCAGACACATAGGCAAACGCCATCGACAATCCATTGCCTTGTGCAAACAGTGCCGGGTGATTGTCTTTTAGCCATTGTTCGGCTTTAACGTTCAGGTCGCGCATATCACCGGAACTGTCTTTCTGGATAATCGCAAATACGCGGCTTTGCGACTTGCTGACATCGATCGCATTGTTGAGATCAAGTCCGTAAGGGAGTGACATTTCATACAACAGCAGATATTGCGCGGCGAGTTCGCGACTTTCCGGCACACGATAATAGGCCGGATCTCCAGCGTGCATGCTCTGGTTTAATTCTTTCATTGTCACCGACAGCGCACCCACATTAGTGACGTTAGGCTGTTGCATAAGCCAACCGGAGAACTCGTCTATACCTGTAAGGTAGGCGGGATCACTGATTCCGCCTTCACCCGCTGCCGGAATTGAAAACTCTATCGCGTTGAGTCCGGTGAGGTTTTGCTCGACAAAGTCTGTGTCACGACGCAACTCGAATTTGTCGCTGAAGTATTCTATGAAGTTGTCGTCGAGTTCGATCTTAGTAGTACCGAACGCCAGTGCGATTACCAGCAAAGGCAGCACGACCGAAAGTACTCGAAAGTGCTTAATGACGAAGTCGGCTACTGATCCCATGATCGGCTGCAACCATGACCTGCCGGTTATCGGCTTTAGCTTTACCAGACTCAGAAAGGCCGGAAGCATCGTGACAGATAGTACAAAACTGACCATCACGCCTAGTGCGACAATATTGCCGAGTAATCGAAACGGTGGTGCTTCGGAGAAATTCAGGCTTAAAAAACCAATGGCCGTGGTTGTGCAGGTAATAAAAATTGGCGCAAAGTTGATTCGCATCGACTCGACAATAGCTGCTTTCTGAGATAACCCCTGCGTCATCTTTTGTCGTGTTGATACCAGCATATGCACACAGTGCGCAACCGCCAGTGTTGGAATAATTACCGGTGCGCCTGTAGTACCTGCATTTAATACTGTGCCGCTCCAGCCGCACAAGCCCATTGCAACACCCACTGATAATGCAATCAGGATAATGACGGATGCAGTTGCCCAGACGGTTTTAAGAGAGACACCGACAATCAATAGAATAAGACCGAACATCAACGGCACTAACAGTTGGTTTTCCTGCGCCGGCAACTGTGCAAATGCCACATCAAACATAACACCACCAGTAACATAGAGCTTTATTTGTGGGTATTTCTGCTCAAAGTCCGCAACTATCTGCTCAACTGTATCAACGATCTCAAAGATGGCGTTGTCGTTGTCAGCTGGCTTTTGCACAGTAATATTCAAGCCACTGACTGAACCATCGGACGACAGTAATCGATTGATCAGAAACTCTTTGCCCAGTGCTATTTTTTCTATGTTGCTTATGGCATCAGAGCCAAGTTGTTCTGGTGACTCAATCAGATCAGACACCAGCAGATCATCACCATCGGCTCTGGTGTACTGGAAATTAGACAACGAGTCGACACGGCTTGAGTAGGGAATTTGCCACGACTGCTCGGTCAGCTCCACTATTGCGGTAAGGGCTTTTTGAGTAAATACCGAACCCGACTTCGGGGCCAGTGCAAAGTACACATTGTCTGACTTCGTGTAGGTATTTTCGAGCGCCTCGAGTGCGATCAGTTTTGGATCGTCTTCGGCAAAAAACACGCGGTTGTCCGGATCATTTTTTAGCCGCCCCATACCTGCTGATGCAGCCAGAGCGATTATTAATGAAAACAGGAACACCGACTTTGCGTGGCCCACGATCCACTGCGCGTAACGATGCAGCAAGTCTGTTGATTGATCTGAATGAAAGTTTGAAACCACGCTGCATCCATCTGCTATTTCGGTGAGGACCGGAGAAACCGTCGGGGTGTTCGCCTGCCTGTGCGATTGTACGCGAACTCAACCGGACAGACAGATGCCCGGATATGAGCCACACTCCTCTGTGTCCGTTGTCTATACCGGACAAACAACGAATTCTGTTACTATTCGCCCCACAAAAAATTGCAATCAGGTGTGACAAAAATGAGAGATCAGAGGGACTACCCGGAAGACCGCTACGACCGCCTTCACGACGAACGAGCTCCGCGTTCATATGACTCAGATTACGAGGAAGGCGAAGATCCGGTTGCGTTTGTCAATGTGATCGATATGGACATCCCTTTCTTTCAGCTGGTCTGGCTGATCTTCAAGGTGCTGCTCGCAACCATTGTTGCTGCCGGTATTTTATCCTTGCTGGCATCACTGCTGTTCTGGATTTTGAGCCACCCGGCGGTGCAGGCGATTCTGCCCGACGGAGCAAACTGGTTCCGCAATCTGACCGGCGGGTTTGGAGGCTAGCGTTAAAACAAGCCTAGAGCAGCTTTAGTCGCTCGGTAATCAATCCGAAAAAGCGATCCGCATTACCACCGGTCGCCACCATCGCATTGGGTTTTTCCTGTGTCGCACCCCACCAGTCGGTGACGGTGCGCCCCAGCGAAGGACCATCAGTGGTATCAACAACCACATGCATTTTTCGCATTTCAAATATCGCCGGTTCTATTAGATAGGCGATTGTGCACGGGTCGTGCAGCGGTGCCCCTTCCCATCCATATTTACTGATATCGTACTGATTGAAAAAATCCAGCAGATCGGCGACCACAGTCCCGACTCTGCCGCCGTCACGATTAACCGCCTCGAGACGAGGTGGGGTGATCAACATCTGATGGGTGATATCCAGACCGAACATGATCAGATTTACACCGCTGTCGAAAACCGCTCGCGCAGCTTGTGGATCGACGTAAATGTTAAACTCTGCAGCGGGTGTGATGTTGCCGGGTTCGAATCCGGCACCGCCCATTATCACTAACTCATGCATCCTGGGGATGATATCCGGAGCCATGGCAAAAGCGACGGCAATATTTGTCAGCGGGCCGATCGCCACCAGTGTCACCGAGTTTTCCGGCTCCGCTCGAACGGTCTCAACGATGAAGTTGACCGCATGCGTAGATTCAACTGGCACCGTGGGTTCGCCAAGCGGCGTACCACTGCCACTATCCAGACCTGTTTCGCCGTGTACATGTTCCGCGGTGACGATATCGCGCATCATCGGCCGCGGGCACCCAGCAAACACTTTACATTCTCGTTGAGCTAACGTCACAACCTTGCGAGCGTTCAGCAATGTTGAGTGAAGTGGAACGTTACCACCGACAACCGTCAGACCCAGCACTTCCAGTTCATCGGTCGATGCCAATGCCAGTAGAATTGCTACTGCATCGTCATGACCGGGGTCACAATCAAGGATGATTCTCTTTGCCACTATTGATGCCTGTTTTGTTACACTGTGTCGAAGTTATTAGTCATGACATCACCTATGATCCGCCACGCAAAATTTAATATCGGGCAGATAGTCAAGCACCGGATATACCCCTTTCGTGGTGTGATCTTCGATGTCGACCCCGAATTTGCCAATACCGATGAATGGTATGAATCCATTCCGGCCGAGTCACGCCCTCGTAAAGACCAGCCGTTTTACCACTTGTATGCGGAAAACGAAGACACCGAATATGTCGCTTATGTATCAGAGCAAAACCTGCTTCCAGACGATTCGGAAGAACCCTTACGTCACCCTTTAATAGACGAAATGTTTGTTCGCAGAAACGATATTTACGTGGTCCGGGAAGACAACAGTCACTAGCAATTCAGCGCCCGCCTCAGGCGGAATGTAGCATAAAATCCGGTAACCGAGGCAGTCTACGGGTTACTATAGGACGGTCTGAACAGGCCCAGGATCATGCGCTGGTATTTCGATTTTATTTCACCTTACGCCTATCTGCAGAGTACGCAACTCGATCAGCTGAATGCCGCTGAACCGGTAGAATGTGTTCCCGTGCTGTTTGCCGGCCTGCTGAATCATTGGCAAAACGTTGGTCCGGCAGAAATTCAGCCCAAGCGCGACTGGACATTTAAGCGAGTCACCTACCTGGCGCATCGCGACAACATCCCTTTCCGACTCCCCGCCCATCACCCGTTCAATCCGCTACCTTTGTTGCGATTAAGTGTTGCCTTGGACAACGAAATCGCTGCAGTACAAAGAATTTTTCGCTATGTATGGGCGGAAGGCCACCTGCCTGAAGGCGACAACTTTAAGCAATTACTGGATGAACTTGGAATCGATGAATCCCGGTTAAAAAGTTCCGACGTCAAGGCCGCCTTACAGACTAACGGCGATGAAGCCGCAAGCCGCAGCATCTTCGGAGTGCCGTCGATAGAGTGTGGTGATCAATTATTCTGGGGCTACGACTCAACCGACATGGCTATCGATTACCTGACACAAAATAACTGGCCGGAACAAGCAATCAGTCAGGCTCAGAATCTTCCGCAGGGGCTACAGCGAAAACCAAAAACACCAACGACAACCGAAACACGTCTACCTCTGCTGCCAGCGGATCTTCAGGAACCTGCCGAGTTAGTGCAAACCATTCGCAGGCGCCGCGGTGGAGAACTGCTGGAACTGGATCGCCTGCTGTTATACAGCGCGCCACTGGCTGCCGGGTGGAATACGTTTCTGGGTAACGTAAGGACCCATTTTGCCATTCCACAGTTGTACCGGGAGCTTGCAATGTGCACTGTGGCAGTGGTTAATGAAGCGAACTACGAGTTGGAGCAACACGCACCTATCTACATAAAATGCGGGGGCTCTGAGCAAAAAGTCACAGCGTTGCGGGATCTGCGACACCTTGCCACCAATGCTTCACTGTTTGAAGAACGCGAGCTGTTAACTATCTATTTGTCTGAACAAATGACGCGCGATATCCATGTCTCCGATAAGCTGTTCAAACAATGCCAGAATGCTTTTCCTAACGATCAGCTGGTTGAGTTGGTGGCCACCATAGCCGCGTACAACATGGTGTCACGGTTTCTGGTTGCCATGAACCTTCATTAAATAAGTAAAGAATCAGCGGCAGTCAGGTTTCAACCTCAGCTTCCCTGGAGTTGTTTGTAAGAACCTGTGACTCTTTTTCCGGTGCCTTACGCAAACTGTACCCATGCTTATAAATGCTGCAGATCTGCCAAACCGTGGAATCAAGTTTCAACTTGTGGCGAAGGCGGCTGACGTGCGCATCGACAGTGCGGGTATGTATATCTGCGGTGGTCTCCCATACAGATTCCAGCAATTGCTTGCGGGACAGCACCGCATCGTAATTTTCAAATAAATACAACGCCAGCTCGAATTCTTTGCTGGTCAGGTCAATAACTTCACCTTCCCGGTAAAGTCTGCGATTTGCCAAATCGAAAGAAAACGGCATACAAATCAAGTTGTCCATTACGCGACGCTCCAAGCGTTCGGGATGGAAGAGTAGACAATGACAGCAAGAACCATCCTGCTTCAGTCAAAACATTGCTACCCCGTTACTACAATACTACCAATTTTGTACTGTCTGTCAGCAGTTTAAGTAAACCACGGTAATTACAGCAACACAACAAACGACTGAATTGATACTGCGTCACACCATTACAACGTTGCGGATCCCTGTGCCATCAGCACTGTTCAGAAAGCGACGGCTAAAAAAACCCTTACCCTTCGCTAATTGCATAGCTGGCACGGGCCAGCCAGTCAGGAGAAGGCTCTGCTCCCCAGCCTGGTGCATCCGTGATGGTCACATGCCCATCCTCGATGCCGTATGGCGATTCCACAAACAACTGTTGCTGCCACGGGTAGTAATCCTCTCCTTCAATTGAAAATTCAAGATATTTACCGGCGTTTGGTATCGCTTTGAGCAGATGCATAGTGAACAACGTTACCATTGACAAGTTTGCGCAATGCGGTGTG